>JAFUWP010000419.1 GCA_017483405.1 Oscillospiraceae bacterium
AATCAGAATTCCGGACTGCATCCGCATGATTGACAGAGAAGCCTTCGCCGGATGCGATAATCTCTATGCCGTCTGGATTCCCGAAGGTGTTGAAAATATCGGTCAGGGCGCGTTCAGGAACTGTAAGAATCTGCTGTTCGTCAAACTTCCGGAAAGTCTTTCCAGAATAGGCATTGAAGCCTTTTCCGGATGTGTAATGCTCGGACAAATCAACATTCCCGAAAATATTACCGTGATTCATGATGCCTGTTTTCTGGACTGCCAAAATCTGAGAGCTGTCGAACTTCCTAAAAAACTCGAAAAAATCAGCGATAAGGCATTTATGGGCTGTTCCAGCCTCAAAAAAATCAGAATGCCCGATACGCTCAAAGAACTGCGTTCTCTTGCTTTCGCCGGATGCGAAAAATTAACCTCTGCCGTGATTCCGGAAGGGGTTTCCCTGATTCCGACCAGAGCATTCGCCAAATGCGCAGAACTGAATTTTATCATGATTCCGCAGTCTGTCAAAACCATCCGGACGGATGCCTTTCCGCTGACAACTGTCCTGCATTTTCAGATAAAAAATCAGCTGTTCAGTCTGCCCTTCGGCGATTACAGATGGCTGATTCCGGCTTTCTGCAAGCCCGAAATTCCCGAAAATACAAAAGAAATTATCATGCACTTCATCCGGCAGAACGACTCCGGCAATCTGCAAAGATTTCTCGAATGTGATTTCGTTCAGGATGATTCAATTGATGAATTGATTCAGTTTGCAATCCAGAATCAGAAATATGAATCGCAGGTCGTTCTGATGGATTATAAGCATAAACACATCGGCTATCAGCCGAAAAACTGGGAATTATAATTTTATCCTGTCCGTGTTCCGGACAGGATTTTTCTGTCACCTGATTCCGGTTTTCTGCATAGAATAACTATCATATCAGAAACGGAGTGATGCCGATGCCTGCCCTCAGCCTTTGCATGATTGTCCGCGATGAAGAACCCGTTCTCGCACGCTGTCTTGATTGTATCAAACATATCATGGATGAGATAATTATTATTGATACCGGCTCGCGCGACAGAACAAAAGAAATCGCCCGTCAGTATACAAACCTCGTTTATGATTTCCCGTGGAATGATAATTTCTCCGATGCCCGTAATTTCGCCTTTTCCAAAGCCTCCTGCGATTATCAGATGTGGCTCGATGCGGATGATGTCATCGATGCCGAAAATCAACAGAAATTACTTGACCTGAAACAAACCCTCTCCGCTGATGTCATCATGATGCCCTATCATATCGCCTTCGATGAGCAGGATAATCCTGTCTATACTTACTATCGCGAACGCATTCTGAAACGCTCCCGAAATTTTCAATGGAAAGGCGCAGTTCATGAAGCAATTACCCCTTCCGGAACTGTCCTCTATGCCGAAATCCCCGTTCAGCACCGGAAAATCAACATCAATGACCCTGACCGCAATCTCCGCATTTTTGAAAAACTCCTCTCCGAAAATTATCCCCTCTGCCCCAGAGAAAAATTTTATTATGCCAATGAATTATATTATCATCATCAATATCAGAAAGCTATCGAAATTTATCAGGATTTTCTGAATCTGCCCGATGCGTGGA
>JAFUWP010000420.1 GCA_017483405.1 Oscillospiraceae bacterium
TCCTAATAAACAGGGCTTTTCCTGCGAATTCTGCGACAGTTTTTTTACAATCGAAGAATGTAAGGCCGCTAATGAACAGATGCAGTCGGATGCCCAGCAGGCCGCTCCGGCTATGGATGAATTCGCCGAAGGCAATCAGCTTTATATCTGTCAGAGCTGTGGCGCAGAACTGATGACGGATACCAATACTACTGCAACGGAATGTGTTTACTGTCATAATCCGGTTGTGCTGAAAGGCAGATTATCAGGAGAATATCGTCCCTCGAAGGTGATTCCCTTTAAGGTTTCGCGTGAGAAGGCAGTGGATATTTTTAAAAACTGGTGCGGAAACAGAAAATTTCTTCCGAAGGATTTTCTTTCGGAAAGTCAGTTACTGCATCTGCATGGGGTATATGTGCCGTTCTGGGTGGCAGACTGTCATATCAAAGGCAGAATGAACGCGGAATGTCATAAAATCCGCCGGTGGACATCGGGAGATTATCATTATACAGAAGTAAAAGAGTATGAAGTCATCCGTAACGCGGAACTGGATTTCGAGGGAATTCCTGCGGATGGTGAATCCAAAGTGCCTGATGAACTTATGGAGGCCATCGAGCCTTTTGATTATCGGGATACGGTTGATTTTGAAATGGCTTATCTGAGCGGATTCATGTCCGATAAATATGATGTGAATAAGAATCAGGTATTTCCGCGCGTCAGAAACCGTGCTGTCAACGGCAGTGACCAGATGCTCCGGTCATCTATGGTGGGATATGATTCTGTGAGGGTTGTTCAGTCGGATATGAATGTTCTGCGGACAAAATGGCAGTATATGCTTTTGCCGGTATGGTTCATGTCATATCAGTATCATGGAAAGCAATATGATTTTGCGATTAACGGTCAGACAGGAAAACAGGCCGGAACACCTCCGCTCGACAGCGGAAAGCTCACAAGGCTCTGTTTCGGAATTGCGCTGGGGACAACAGTACTCGGTGTGTTGGGAGGGCTGTTGCTTTGAAAAATTATCTTACTGCGGTTATCTCCGCATTGTTCATGATGCTGATGATGGTTATCCTGCCGGCATCGGCCGCCGAGATACAGCTTTATGATGAGGGAAACCGCCTGAAAACAGATGAATTCGTGGAAGTTGCCGAACGTCTTAACGAAGCGGCTGAAAATATCAATATGAATGTTGTCGCCATTCTGGGAAGTGAAGTCCGTTCGGATACCACAATTGAAAGCATGGCCGATTCTGTTTATGACCAGCTTTATGGAAATAAAACAGATGGTATCTGCATTTATATTGATTTGAGCAGTGCCGCACATCCTTATGATTATATTTCTACATCAGGGCTGGGGCAGTTCTATTACACAAACAGCAGTGAAAGCAACAGAGTGGATTCCATGCTGTATGCTGTTGAAAAATATCTCTATCCCATCGGGAGTGAGGATGCTGTCGGCGCGCTGAAAGAATTTGCCAATCAGCTGGAAAATTATTATGAAATCGGCATACCGGACAAGTACTGGGTGTATGATGATGTATATCATGAATATTATCATGTCGAAAATGGCCAGATAATTACCACCTCTGGCAAGCCCTATATTGATACGGCTAATCTGGTGATGGGCGGTATTGTCGGACTGGTCATCGGACTTTGTGCAGCGGCAATTACAAGCGCATCGGTCAAGTCGAAATATAAATTCATGTATCAGATTTCGCCTACTACGTATCTGAATAAAAAAACAGTACATTATACAGAACAGTCTGACAGATTCATCCGTGAAAGGACATCCAGAACGCATGTATCGAGCAGTTCCGGCGGAAGGAGCGGCGGAGGAAGTCATCATTCCGGAGGCCATTCCCACGGCGGACACGGCGGCGGCGGTCATCACCGATAAGAAATTTCAGAAAATCTATGGCATGGTAAGTGTCATAGATTTTTTTGATAACTGATTATTATATTTGCATATTTGACAGATAGGAATTCTGGGTGTATAATAAATACAGAAACAAAAAAATAAAGCCTACAGAAAGGGGCAGTTTTATGAAATGCCTGACAATGCGAATGTGAACTGAACCGAAGTTGACAGAGCAGTGTAAACTGAATCGCAGTTTACAGATTTATGAGCTATAGAAAGGATTTGTGATTTTTATGAAACAGAATAAAATTATCATCAGTGCTCTTGCACTTGCATTATTAACCTCCTTAAGCGCGTGCGGAAATGCGACGGAAGCAACAAATTCCACCGCGGAAAATTCCGTCAGTCCGGCCGCCGCTGTGGATACCGAAGCGCAGAACGATGCGGATGCATCTTCTGATGAAGAAAAAGACTGCTGCAAAGATTCCGAAAAAGATTGCTGCAAAGAGGAGACTCTTGCTGATTGCTGCGGTTCTGCCGAAGAAGCTGTCGCATCTGTGACAGGTCAGCTCGAAAAAACTGATTTTGAGCTTGGCCATCTGAATTCGACCGCGCATCTGCTGGCATTTGTTGCAAAGGAAGAAGGATTCTTTGAAGAACAGGGTCTGAATGTTACTTTGACTCAGTTTTCCAGTGCCGGCGAACTGGCAACCGGTCTTGAATCCGGAAAACTCGATGCTGCCTTTATCGGTTCAGTGCCTTCTCTGACGTTCCAGAGTCAGGGTCATGATTTGACCATCTTCGGCGGAGCAATGACAAATGGTCACGGCTATGTCATCAAGAAGGAATTCACTGAAAATACTGATGTTACCGGTGTAGAACTCCTGAAAGGCAGAAATGTCGCATCCGTCAAGAACAGCGTTCAGGATGCTGAATTACAGATTCTCCTGAAAAATGCGCATATCGAAATTGGCGAAGGCGAAGATAAAGTCAATATCGTATACTTCGACAGTCAGAAAGATGCCTATGCCGCACTGGCTAATGTATCCATTGATGCCGCATCGGTATATTCTCCTTACGCATCCCTTGCCGCAAATCAGGGATATGAAATTGTTTACAGATGCTCCGAAGAACCGGCACTCGAAAATCAGCCGTGCTGCCGTCAGGTAGCCTTTACCGAAAATCTGAATCAGAATCCGAATACGTTCACCGCTTTTGAAAAAGCACTGATTCAGGCTTACAAATTCTCTCAGGAGAATCAGGAAAAGACCATCGAAGATGTGAAAGTCTATATCGACATTGATGAAGAATTCATCAGAACTGAAGTTTACGGCGGATATGGTGCATCCAATCCTGACCCCGACAAGCAGGGCACATCCGCGCTGAAAGATTCCATCGTGGAATTAGGCTATACAGAAGATTATGACATCGACAGCCTGTATAACACTGACATTTATAAGAACGCACTTTCTGAAATTTTAGCCGAAAATCCTGATGATGCAGTTTATCTTGAATTACAGGAGCATTTTAATGAGTACGAATAAAATAGAAATTAAAAATCTGACAGTAAACTATGCTGAAAAAAATAAAAAATTCATGGCTCTGCATGATGTGAATTTCAACGTAAATCAAGGCGAATTCGTCAGCATTGTGGGCGCATCCGGATGCGGAAAGTCCACCCTGCTGAGTGTTCTGGAAGGTATCTACAGGGAATTTGAAGGCGAAATCCTCATAGACGGAAAACCGCTCGAAGGCACGGGAAAAGAAAGAGGCGTTGTGTTTCAGCATTATTCCCTGTTTCCGTGGATGACAACCCGAAAGAATATCGCGTTCGGCATCAAGCAGGTCAGAAAGAATCTCTCGAAAACCGAACGTCTGAAAATTGCAGATGAATTTCTGGAAAAAGTCGGACTCGGAGATTTCGGAAACAAATATCCGTCTCAGCTTTCCGGCGGTATGCAGCAGAGAGCCGCTATCGCAAGAGCACTCGCGATGGATACGGATATTCTCCTGATGGATGAGCCGTTCAGTGCCATCGACCCGAAAAACAGAGTTGTTCTTCAGGAATTGTTATTAAAACTCTGGGAAGGCACGGGCGATACTGCCGAAACCAGAAAAACAGTCGTTTTCGTCACACATGATATTGATGAAGCTATTTTATTATCTGACCGGATTGTCGTGCTGACATCCCATCCTGGAACAGTTTCCGAAATCGTGAAAGTACCGTTTGAACGGCCTCGCAATCGTTCCGAACTGGTGCAGACACTCGAATATAACAAATTTCGGAATCGGTTATTAAGCTTATTCTACGATGATATTACGAGTAAAATCGGCGGGGAGGAAGTCGTTTTATGAAAACAGAAATCAAAGATTATCTCTTACGTCTGACGCATCTGTTATTTATCGGACTGATTGCCGTGCAGTTTCTGCCCGATAAGACAAGCGGTGAGACGTATTCCAATTATTTAATCGGCTTTGCAGTGGTGGCCGAAGTTCTGACTCTGGCACTGACTGCATTCATCAAGAAGAAAGAAAATCGTAATTTATTTCTGGATATTGTTGGTTTTGTCTATGCGTTTCTGATTCTCTGGACACTGGCAACCGCCAAGCTGAATCTGCTGAATCCGTCATTATTTCCGCCGTTCGGAAAGATTGTGGCGCAGTTCGGCGAAGACTGGCAGAAGA
>JAFUWP010000421.1 GCA_017483405.1 Oscillospiraceae bacterium
CTGCTGATGGTGGATATGGCACATATTGCCGGACTGGTTGCCGCAGGTGTGCATGAATCTCCCGTACCCTATGCGGATATTGTAACCACAACAACTCACAAGACCCTCAGAGGCCCTCGCGGCGGTCTGATTCTGACCAATAATGAAGACCTCGCTAAAAAAATCAATTCCGCAGTATTCCCAGGCACACAGGGAGGCCCTCTGATGCATGTTATCGCGGCTAAGGCAGTATGTTTCGGCGAAGCACTCAAGCCCGAATTCACCGAATATCAGAAGAAGATTGTCGAAAATGCCAAAGCTCTGGCCGAAGGCCTTCTCAAGAGAGGATTCAATCTGGTTTCCGGCGGTACGGATAATCATCTGATGCTGGTTGACCTGCGTCCGTTCAGCATCACCGGCAAGGAACTTGAACACCGTCTTGATGAAGTCTATATCACCGTGAATAAGAACGCTATCCACAAAGACCCTGAAAAGAAATTTGTCACCAGCGGTATCAGAATCGGTACACCGGCAGTCACCACCAGAGGGCTCGGCGTGGAAGAAATGGACAAAATCGCAGAATATATCTATCTCTGCGCAACCGATTTTGAGAACAAGGCCGATGAAATCCGCGCAGGCGTGACAGAAATCTGCAATAAGTTCCCGTTATACGAATAAGATTCACATTCAGGCTGAACCCTGCCGTCATCCGGCAGGATTCCGCCGCGCTGAAAGGAAATTTTTATGATAAATTATCCGCAGAATCATGATTATGATGCCTTTAATCAATGGTTTGAAGAAAATTTTTTTCTGTCCAGCGACAGACTCGAAAGATTAGGGTGCAGCTACGGAAATTTCTGGCAGATAGTCAGAAGTGGGATGTCTTCACCGCAGGAAAGAGAAGCCTCATGGTCAAGATGGAATTTTCATTTTGAAGTCCTCTGGCCTGATGCTGACCAGCTTTTTGATGTAAATCAGATTTATGTAGAGGCGCATCTGGAAATGCTTAATCCGGAGGAAATGTCCCCCAGACAAAAGGAAATCCGCAGAATTTTTGAACATAATGATTTGATTCCGCATGGAAAAAACGGCGTGATTTACAGTGAAATCGTTCCGGCTGATTTTTCCTCGGAAAACAGAGCGTTAGAAACTATCTGGAGAATTATAAAAGTTTTGCAGGAAGATTCCGGATTTCAGCGATGTGCAAAGCTTGCGGATATAATCGGCTGAAATGATGACAGAGAAAAAGGCGGACTCAGTTCGCCTTTTGTTTTTACAAGCTTATGATATTGCGATTCAGGAGGAGAATCATCAATGGCATTAAGAAAGAAAAAAAATCAGCAGGACGATTCCGAAAAATTACAGGAGCTGCTGAAATCATGGGACATTCAGCTGCCGGAAAAAGAAAAGAAATCTGATTTTCCCGAAACATCTCTGAATGACTTTCCGCAGGCGGATTTTCCGGAAATAAAATCAGAAAATAAATTTCCTCAGCCGGAAACACAAATACAAGCCGATGCCGTTTCGCTCAGAAAAGAACCGGATACCATTCAGCACGAAATGACTGCATCTGAAATCATTCAGGAAAAAACCGAACAGCAGAAACCGGCCGTTTCCCTGAAAAAACAATCCGATACCCTCGAAACAGAACAGAAATTTCAGAAACTTTTTCAGGAATACCGGAATCCGAAACCGGATAAAACATCCGGTGTGCATGAATTCCGTTTCGGCAATCCGGAACTTGATAAAAAATTCAAACAGGAAGCCATTCAGTATATGCATGGTACAGTCAGACTGTATTCTCAGGAATTATTTATCATAACAGCACTTTTAGTGATATTCGCCTTTGTAGTGATGCACGGTATCTTCATCTGTTTTTCGATTCTGGCATTGGGAGCGGCGGCATTTCTGCTCTGGTATGCATCCAGATGGAAACTGACTTTTGATGGCATGACAAACCGGTTTTCTTATGAATCGCTGACTTGTCCGGAAATTTGTTTTCATGCATCCGAAATCGAAAGCCTCCGGATTGAACATGGTTTCCGTTCGCCGGAAGAAATGATTTTTCTGTCCGTTCATGGGAGAAAAATCTGTATCTGGCTGGGATTTCCGCAGTATATCCTGACAGGTCATCAGGGAGATTATCTCGGCGGATGCTATGGTGCTCATAAACTTCGGGAATATCTTGAATTTTATCGGGCACTGCACGGAGAGTTTTCTTATTCGCAGTTTCAAACCGTGCAGAAAAAATCAGAATCTTCCAGCAAGGAAGAACTGATGCAGATGCTCGCCAAATATCAGAAACAGATTGATGATAAAAATAAGGAGTGATTTTCATGCCGTTAGCTGAACAAATCAGGCCGAAAACGCTGGATGATGTTGTTGGTCAGACACATCTGCTCGCCGCCGGAAAACCGCTGAGAAAAATTATCGAAAGCGGTCACATCCCGAATATGATTTTTTATGGCTCATCCGGAATCGGAAAGACAACTGTCGCGCGCATCATCGCCGAACAGACCAATATGACCCTGCATATCCTGAACGGTACGCAGGCAGGTGTTTCCGATATGAAAGAAGTCTTTTCCGAAGTCGGCACATTCGCCGGCATGAACGGAATTTTATTATATCTGGATGAAATTCAGTATCTGAATAAAAAACAACAGCAGAGCTTGTTATCTTATATCGAAAACGGCGATATTACGCTTATCGCCTCCACAACGGAAAACCCCTATTTCGCGGTTTATAATGCCGTCATCAGCAGATGCACGGTATTTGAATTCAAGCCCGTGGAAGTTTCCGAAATGAAAAAAGCTGTCGAAAGAGCATTTCAGAAAATCAATGATAAAAATCTGGCTCTGGAAGATGGTGTTATCGGACATATCGCGCAGGGGAGCGGCGGAGATGTCCGGAAAGCCATGAATGCTGTCGAATTGTGTGCCTTATCCGCCGAAGATACCGGAGAAGGCTATTTTTATGTTTCTCTCGAAACCGCACAGCTGTTGACACAGAGAAGTAATATGAAATATGACCGCGATGGTGATTCGCATTATGATATACTCTCCGCGTTGCAGAAATCCATCCGCGGCAGTGATGAAAATGCCGCACTCCATTATGCGGCAAGGCTGATTCAGGCAGGAGATTTAATTTCTCTGACAAGAAGATTATTAGTTATCGCATCCGAAGATGTCGGGTTAGCCTATCCGATGGCCGTACCGGTTGTCAAGGCCTGTGTCGATAATGCCTTACAGTTAGGCCTCCCCGAAGCACGGATTCCTGTCGCCGAAGCAGTTGTTCTGCTCGCAACCGCGCCGAAATCAAACAGTGCTTATCTGGCGATGGATAAAGCCCTTGCGGATTTGGATAAATACGGCGCACTGGATTTTCCGAGACATTTGCAGAATCAGCACTTCGACGGCGAAGGCGCGGAAATCAAGGGACAGAATTATCTGTATCCCCATGATTATAAAAATCACTATATCAGACAGCAGTATCTGCCGGATGCAATTAAAAATCATGTCTATTATGAGTTCGGCGATAACAAACATGAACAGGCGGCACTGGCCTATCGGAAGAAAATTTTATCTGAATCAGAATAATTTTCCAGTTATGCAATCTCTGAACATCTGATATGCTATAATAATCTCATGATATAGATTTGATATTCAGGAGGTTATTTATCATGACTCAGAACGAAATCATACAGGAATTTATCACTTATCTGAAATATCCTCATAGAATTCTGAAACAGGATTTCACAAGGGAACAGATAACGAAATTTTATCGTCAGGAGTTCGCCAGAGGTCAGAAAGAAGGCTTTGTTCCCGTCTTGGTGAAGGCAGATGATATTCTTGCCGATTATCTCAACGCCGTGTTTCAGGATGATAGCTATCAGCCGGAACAGGCTTTGCAGAATCTTCCGGACGGAAAAGAAATTCTGAATCAGCGATGGGAAGATGCTGTCGAATACGGCGAACCGGATAACGATGATGAAAACTATCGCGAAACACTCGATACAATGGACTGCGCCGGACAGGATGTGTTCATCAGTCTGCATGATAACGACAAAATGGAACTGACACTTCTGTTTGAAATTCCGACTGTTAATCCGTGGGAAATTCCGGCTTATGTGCCGTTCGGCGGATGGAATGACTGCCCCTCTCCGGAGGAGATGACTGCTGTCTGCAAATACTGGTATGAACAATATCAGGCTGTTCCGGCGGTGATTTCTCATGATACGCTCGAAATGCTTCTTCCTGCACCCGTTCCGGAGGAGAAAATCAATCCGTTCGGCAGAGAATATTATGCTTTCTGTCA
>JAFUWP010000422.1 GCA_017483405.1 Oscillospiraceae bacterium
CTCGAACCGTTTGAAAAACATGATAAGATTTATCAGTATGATGATTATGGATTCTGGACAGCGTTTTCCGTGACAGCATCGGATGAATCGGCTTATGTCGCGAATGTCTTTACGGCGGAAAAGGAAACATATCTGACATCGGTGATGGTCTGCACGCCGATGCCGGAGGAGAATTATCAAATCCGAATCTATACGAATCCGACAAGGAGTAATAATCCATCTTCCGGAAAAATAGTTTCTTCTGTAACGGGGATGTTTGAGAATTCCGGCTATCACACTGTAGATTTGCCTGAACCGGTTTTACTTCAGGAAGGCGATAAATTTTCGGTCGTGGCGAAACTTTCCGGAAGTATTGGACAGCATATCCCCTGCGAAGCCTGTATGGAAATGAATGTCAGCCGGAATAACGAACTGATTTCCTCCGAAAAAAGCAGACTGACTCCGGAGATGATGCTGAGAGATTTCAATAAGGGTGAGAGCTATTACAGTTCTGACGGCCGTATCTGGTATGATGTCTATGAAGAAAGCCCTATTGAAGAAGATTATACCGCAGAAGACGGTACGGAATTTTCATCCAGTACCACGATGGGAAATATTTGTCTCCGCGCGCTGACCAAAGATGCCGGAACGGTAATTTTCTCAGAGGATGCGGATGCTCTGCCTGCCGGAACGGAAATTTTTCTTTCCGCCGTGGGGAGCAGTGAAATTTATTACAGTCTCAATGATGGGGAATATATTCCGTATACAGAACCAATCATCATGCCGGAACAGACATTGCAGATTTCCGCTTATGCCGTTCTGGGTGGTGAAAATCAGGCAGTCTGCGAAAAGTCCTACAGCGTGCAGGAAGCGCAGATTTCCAGTCTGCTTGCCGTCCGGAATCAGAAAGAAAAAGAATATCTCGCATTTGAAAAAACCGGAGAACAGAAATATTATATACATCTTAATCCGCTGGCAGAGGGCGAAACCTTCGCCGTACAGCCGATTTCTACAGGAGAAGTCACATCCGGAGGGGAATGGCTTGTTTCCGGAAAGCTCAGGCAGATACAGCCTGATGAAACCGGCCTGATTACACTGCATGTTTCTCAGTCGGGGATGCTGGATACCGTTTATGAAATTGATTTCAGTGAACAGGAAGTTCTGCGCGGTGATGCCGATAATAACGGCATTGTCAATGCGGCGGATGCCTCCGCAGTGCTCATCTATGCGGCGGCGGCAGGTTCAGGAGAAGAACCTTCTCTCCCCGATGAAGAATGGCTTCTTCGTGCGGATTATAATGCAGATGATACCGTCAATGCCAATGATGCCGCCGGAATCTTGATTTATGCGGCACAGCAGGGTGTATGATAATCAGATAATACAGAATAAGGAGATATGGATTTATGATTTTTACGTTACTTAATATTACAGATGAAAGATTACAATTGCTGATTTCAGCAGTGATAAGTTTTGTTCTGACATTCGGCGGAATCTTAGGGTTTACGAAGTATCTGCCGAAAGACCACGGCAGGGAATTCGCCGTGAACGGTGCATTATCGAAGGGCAAGGCAAGAGGCGCAGGGATTATTTTAATCGCTGCGCTGATAATCGCCTGCGTACTGTGTGTACCGCTGAGCGTGGAATATGTGATTTATCTCATCGCGATATTTCTTGAAATGATGAGCGGTTTTCTGGATGATGCCGCTAAAGTGCCGTGGGGCGAACTGAAAAAGGGTCTGATTGATTTAGTAGTTTCTGTAGGTGTTTCTGCAACATTTTACATGTGCAACGGCGGAGATGTGGCACTTCCGGTATTAGGAATCAGCATCACCATTCCGGCAGTGATATATATCATTCTGGGAACGGTTCTGATATGGGCGAGCATTAACGTCACCAACTGTGCGGATGGTGTTGACGGACTCTGTGCGAGTCTCTCGATGGTAACGCTGGCGAGTGCTTTTCTTCTGATTGGCCGTGTTGTCTATGCCGGACTTTCCGGAATCAAGTACGGCTGTACGGAATTTGTCATTCCGGAAAAGATTTTTATCTGGATGACGATTTTCATGCTGATAGCATATCTCTGGTTTAACTGTTCGCCGAGCCGGATTCTGATGGGCGATGCAGGGTCAAGAGCCATCGGTTTGATTATCGCGCTGGCGTTTATGCAGTCACGCACACCGTTTCTGTTTATTCCGTGCGCTCTGATGCTGATTATTGACGGCGGACTCGGCCTTGTAAAGCTGACTGTTTTAAGAGTAACAAAATCCAAAACATTCATGAAGAATCTCAGAACGCCGGTTCATGACCATGCAAGAAAAAATAAAAGCTGGAGTGATACACAGGTTGTCACAAGATTCACACTGATTCAGATTCTGATTTCTGCGGTATTTGTGCTGATGGCAGTCAGATAATAACATCACAATACAGAAAGATGCTGTTATGATGTATCCTTTTTTAACTTTAGATGATGAAACGGAAATTACACATTCTGATTTTTTGGATACCGAGAGAGTAAAAATCTATATTGAAAAGCCGGATGAAAAAGACTGCTTTCACTATATGACATGTTATCTTCCGGATTATGAAATCACCGAAGTTTATGGCTTTACGGAACAGGAAGTGCAGAACTACATGGATATTATACGTTCTACAGTGCATACAGTATGATGTTCTGTTGCTGATAGTAATTATTCCAGAGCAGTAATTTTATCTGCAATATCTTTAAAAACGGGGGCTGCGGCAGTATTGCCGTAGCCTCCGTCCTCGACTAAGACGGTAACGGCATACTGAGGGTTATCAATCGGGAAGTAGCCGGTAATCCAAGCGTGACAGTATTCCGTTCCGTTTTCATCGAATCGGCCTGTCTGGGCGGTAGAAGTCTTTCCGGCGGCGAAGACGGTATCGGGAATCGCGTTGGAGGAGTCATTTTCATTAACAGATGCAATCATCATCGTTTGAAGATAATAAGCGGCATCCCGTTTGAGTGCTCTTGCATAGACAGGAGCGGTTTCCGTTTCGGTGAGGGTGACACCATCCTTTGTGATGCCTCGGATAAGGCGGGCTATAGGCATTTTTCCGTCATTGGCGATGCCGCATGTCATCTGGGTGATTTGCAGGGGAGTCGCGGTCAGAAGTCCCTGCCCGAAACAGAAATTTGCCATTTCGGCAGGATAATTGGGTTCTTTCAGGCTGGGGAGCGTTCCGCTTGCGGAGATGATGCTGTGTGTCAGCGGAATCTGTGTGCCGAAGCCGAAATTCTGAGCAGTTTCGCGCATCAGGGCAGGCTGTAGATGCTGACTTAGCTGAATGAAATAGCTGTTGCAGGAGTTTATCATAGCATATTTCATATCGAGAAGACCATGACCGGATAATTTATGGCATCGGAACAGCTGATTCTTGATTTCAAAACTGCCGGTGCAGTTCGCGCGGTAATCCTGCAAGCCTTGTGTGTAGGCAGTTGCGCAGGTCATCAGCTTGAAGATAGAGCCGACATTATAGGCATACAGACAGCGGTTAATGAGAGGGGAATCGGGGTTGCTGAGGGCATCACCGAGGGTATCGGGGGTATAATCGGGAAAACTTGCCATCGCGAGAATATCACCGGACGGAATATCCATAACGACAACAGCCCCCTTTTCGATTTCCTGTTCTTCGCAGATAGCCTGAATCCGGCTGTCAAGGGTGGTGACAACACCGCTGTTCTGATAGGTGACAGGAGAAATCTGCACATCCGCGCCGAGAAGGACATTTCCGAGGGCATCTATGGTATAAGAGACACTGGCGGAATCTTCCTGTTTTCGGAGAAGGGAATCATAATCGGATTCGAGTCCGGTAATGCCGGTATGTTCGAGCGTATAGCCGAGCAGATGCTGTGCAGGCGGATTCTGGGAATATCGTTCGGGGACTTCCAGAACGTGAATTTCGGGGCTGGAAAACTGACAGGTATCGACTTTGCAGGCGAAGGGCTTTCCGATGCGGAGCGCGTTCAGGATGGGGGTCATTTCTTCGGCATGGGAAAAGAGTTCCGGCAGAAGTTCGGGAGAGGGATTCACAACGGCATAATACTGGATATTCTGATTGACAAGGGGCTGAAAATTCCGGTCATAGATACCGCCTTCGGCAGTACCTGCGGTGACAGTCAGCTGACTTTGATGCAGAGAAGTTTCCAGAAATTCGGCATTTTTCATCCGGAATGCGAGATGCGCCGTCAGGATACCGCAGAAGATAACCAGTCCGGTACTGACCGCGAGCATTCGCTGATAGATATTATTTTTATGATGATGCATGAAAAAACCTCCCGTTTCAGCGTTCTGCTGAAAGTATGGGAGGTTTTTCGGATATTATGCAAAGAGAATCAGAGCCAGTTGGAAAGTTTGGGATTTTTCCAGCGGTCAAATACGAGAGCATTGACTTCTTCGTTAATCTGCTGAATGCTGTTCCCGTGCCAGTAGACGATAAACTGATGATTGCCGACCTGATAAGCCGGACGGAATACGGAATGATGATACGCTTTCAGATAGGCACTTTTGGCATCATAATCGGTTTTTTTCCGGAATAGTTCTACTTTTTCGGGACTGTCCTGCTTTTTGCGGAAGACGAATTTCACGACATAGGCCGGCATGGATTCCCATGACTGTTTCCATTTGTAGAATTTAGAGAACGCAATTTTTTTTGCTTTCTGCAAATCCACATGACTGCCCATAGGAATGTAATACAGATGCTGGTCTTCGCCGTTGCCTCGCTTGTGAACTTCCGGATTCGTGATGGCCTGCCGGAGTGCGGAAAGATATATCGGAAGTGAATCCGCGCCGTATTGTTTTTCCGGATTGACAGCATCAGCACGGTATACCCAGTAATTAGTATATTTCCCGTTGGTGATATTAATCACAACAATATTCTGATACTGTTCCATTTTCATAAAAATTCCCCCTTTGATTCGATTCCGGAAGTCTGTCACGCTTCCAGTAAGACTGTAAAAGGGCCGTCATTGCATAAGCTGACTTTCATATCTGCACCAAAGATTCCGTGCTGTACAGATGCAATCTGCGTCCGGAGCTGTGAAAGAAAGACTTCATAGAGGTGTTCTGCGAGTTCAGGATTTCCGGCATGGCAGAAACTCGGCCGGTTTTTCCTGCAATCTGCATAGAGTGTGAATTGTGAAATGACGAGAATACCTCCGTCAACGTCTTTGACAGAAAGATTGGTTTTTCCGTCCGCATCTGCAAAAATGCGGATTTTGATTAATTTATCGGCTAATTTCCGTGCAGTTTCTTCGGTATCCTGTTCGCCGACTCCGAGAAATACCACATAGCCGAGGCCAATCTGTCCGACTGTATTTCCGTCCACGGAAACAGCCCCTTCTGTCACACGCTGGACAACGAGCTTCATGAAGGATGACCCTCCTTTGTAAGATAATATGTAAGATTAGTATAGCATATTCTGGATGAAATTGCAAGCCTTTTTTGGAAAAAATGGCAGTTTCATCAATAAAAAAAGGAAAAATTTGTCATATTCTGCTGAAAAAGTAAAAAAATACTATTTTATGATAAAATTTAACGCTTTTGGATTTCTGCTTGCTTTTTTCTGCAAAATATGCTATGATTAGAGAGTAAGATTTATCATACAGAAAGGGGTATGTTATTATGCCGCATATTACAATCAAAA
>JAFUWP010000423.1 GCA_017483405.1 Oscillospiraceae bacterium
AGTTTCGCGCCAATCTGCACCGCGGAGGATAAACTGTAGACAGAATCCATATACTGCGAACAGCGTTCTTCGGATTCTTCGACCAAATCCCCGATGATTTTTCCGCTGGTATGCACCCCGCATTCGCGGAGCAGGTCAGTCAGATACCGATAGGCGCAGAAGGAGGCCTGTTTTCTGTCTTCCTGCATGAGCTGATGCTCCCGTTTCCGGATGACTGTCAGACGGATAATCCGCAGAATCAGGGCGATAAAGCATATCACGGCCGAAACTGTCAGAATACTGATGATTATCAGCATACGCGCCGGAATGCCGGCCGGTGCAGGGGCTTCTGTCTCAGTGGGGATGGTTTCGGGTTCGGATGTTTCCGGCGCGGAGTGCGTTTCCGGCGGAACGGTTTCCGGTTCTTCGACTTCCGGAACGTAGGTGATTTCCGGTTTCGCATGAGCCGTGAAATAAGAATAGGTGAACTCAAACGGTATCCAGCCCAGTCCGCTGATGTAGATTTCTGTCCATGCATGGGCATTGCTGTCGAGAATCTCGGCTGTCCATGCGGTCGAGCCGTCTTCGGCCTGAGAGGGTGTCAGCGTTCCGGATTTGGAACAGTCAATCATATAGCCTTCGCAGTATCGGGCAGGGATGCCGGCCATTCTGGCGAGGACAGTTCCGGCGGTGGCATAATGTTCGCAGTAGCCTTTCTGATTTTCGAGCAGAAAATAGGCGGTATGGTCGGTATTTGCCGGTGTCTTCCCTGGGGCGAGGGTATAGCTGACGGTATCGCATACCATATCGCGGAGCACTTCGAGCCGGAGTACCGTTTCGGCAGGGGTTGCCGTTCTGG
Source organism: Oscillospiraceae bacterium (assembly GCA_017483405.1). Taxonomy (GTDB): domain Bacteria; phylum Bacillota; class Clostridia; order Oscillospirales; family Ruminococcaceae; genus UBA3855. Next base: position 839 of record JAFUWP010000423.1, read on the forward strand.
CATCGAATCCGGAAAGCAAATCCGCATAAGCGGTGCGCACGGCCTGTAACGATGCCGATTCCGGCAGGGCAGTGTAATTTTCATATACGAAATCATCATAGAAACTTCCGCAGAGAATGCCGGCTTCGGCAGTTCGGGGGTCATACATACTGAGCTGATAGAATTCGTTCATGATTTTGCTGTTTTCCGAAATCCATACAGACGGCTTGTCGTTGAGAGACATCGCCATCCGGAGCAAATCTGCATCGCTTTCGTTACAGCTTGTGAAAAGTCCCTGTACCGGAATTTTTTTGACGGCATCGGGATTCCGGAGAATTTCTTCAAAATCAGTCATCTTCCGGATGGTGTAATTCTGGGTATTTGTCTGCATCATGTCGTTTGTCTGACAGATAATCTGATGATTTTTCTGAAATCCATAAGGAATGCACTGCGACAGGATTCCGGTCGAGTGATACAGTGACATCTGTATCGGGTTTCCGCCGGTGACGGTCGAATACAGAAACTCCGGCGGATAGTAATCCAGCTGACTGAAAATTTCCAGATTGTGATGCTGATAGGCCTCATCCGGCAGAACTGTCCAGTTAGAGCCGTTGTAAACACTGCCTGTCCGGTATTTCAGATAGATTCTTGTCTCCGGATTCTCGGAAAAGGCAACGCCTGTCACCGGAATGTTTTGATAAATTTTTTCATCCAGATTTCCCAGCGGAATGTGTGTTTCATCATCGAGCTGTTCGGGAGTTTCGCCGTAATTTTCAAGAAACGGGTCATCGGTCAGATGCAGAGAGACAACATAATTCTGAAAATCCGTCCGCAAAGTCTTGAATTCTTCCGGCCGTTCATAGCCGGATTGATACAGAAGGAATTCCGTTCCGCCGAAAACCAGCATCACGGCGAATATCATGATGATGCCTGTATATTCCGGCAGAAGAAAACGCATGTTCGATACCGGCAGAAATGTGTTTTTCTTCCGGAGAAAGCCTGTTTTTCCG
>JAFUWP010000424.1 GCA_017483405.1 Oscillospiraceae bacterium
TGCTTGTTCGTACCCTTTGATTTTTCAATGCTGCCTGCCTGATATTTCTTGGGTACTTTTACTTCTTTTTTCTTTTCCTGAATATTTACTGCTGCCATAAAGAAAAGTCCCCCTCCTTAATCCATGAAATTACTCAGCAGTTTGCTGATGAGCTTATTGCAGACGAGCATCGCGATAAACAGTACCATACAGATAGCCGATGCATAACCCATTTCGTAACGAACCCAGCCATAGTCATAGGCATGTGTCATGATGGTATGGGCTTTATAGTCCGTACTCGGAAAGCCGACTAAGCTTTGTGAAACCGTACCGGCGGTGAAGGAGCTGACAATCTGCATAACGGCCGCGAACATCAGCTGAGGCCCCATAGACGGAATCGTGATGTAGATTAATTCCTGCCATCTGTTCTTGATGCCTTCGATAGCACCGGCTTCATACTGAGAGCGGTCGATGTTCTGGAATCCGGCACGGAGCGCGAGGAATCCTGCACCCAGAGAAATCCAGAGCTGTACCACGATAACAACACCCAGTACATAAGAACTGTCTGTCAGCCATTGCACCGGAGCTGTCACAAGTCCCAGATTCAGCAGAACGGAATTCAGATAACCATAAGAGTCACCCGAAAAGATTAACTGCCATACCGTGTAGATATTCGCCATAGACGGCGCATAGAATATCAGAGTAAAGATAGTTTTCAGCTTCGGATGAAGTTCATTAATCAGCCATGCCAGCAAAAAGCAGAGAACATAGCTCAGAGGGCCTGTAAATAAGGCGAATACTAACGTAACGCGAATCGACTGAATGAAAATACTGTCATTCAGAAACAGCGTTGTATAATTCGATAAGCCGATAAATTTCGGTAACTGTACCATATCGAAATCTGTAAAGCCCATAGGCAGGGACATTACAACAGGTACAATCGTAAAGATGAAGAATACCAGCATAAAGGGCAGCATCATGAAATAGCATTCCTTGTTCTGCTTGACCTGAAGCCACATTAAACGGCGTTCTTCCTGTTTGGTACGTTTTCCGATTTCAGAATGTTCCAAAATTCATTCCTCCTTGTTTCAAAATTAGTCAGAAGCCGTTGAAAGTCCCAGATTTTCACGTTTTCTGGTGATTTCGGTATTGATGTCGCGGTTATACCAGAGAAGTGTATCACGAGGATTTTCGTTATTATTGACAGTTTCGCGGAATGCGTTCATGATATTTCGGGTCACGGCATAAGAGGCCGGAATAATCGGAATTTCCTGTAATTCGCTCTGAGCATTCAGGAGTGTTTCCTGTTCGGATTTCGACCATGCCAGCTGTTGGAGAGCTTCGGTATTAGCAGTAGTGTAACGTCCGAGCTGACCGAGCAGGCCTTCGATTTGTGTGCCGTATTCTACCTGAACATCGGTGGAACTGAACCATTTCAGGAAATCCCACGCGCCGCTGATGTCCTTGCATTTCTTGAAGATGACTGCACCGGATGCTGTCGAGTTGACTGCATGGGAAACTGAACCATCTTCCTGTACTGTTCCAGGAACTTGTGTGAATCCCCATAAACCCTTGATTTCCGGAGAAGCAACGGATAACTGATTATAGAAACTGTAATCGGAGATAACTATCGGATATTCTCCTGTACGGAAACGGGAGAACCCATCATAAGACTGTTCAAAGCCGTATTTGGTATACATATCCGTCCATTTCTCGAAGGCCTTGACCGCGATAATATCATCGAAATTGGTTTTGGTCTGGTCGGTATTGTAATAATTCAGGCCGTTCTGGAGCATGAACATCGCGAAGGTATGGCCGGATTCCGTAGCGGCGGAGATAGTCGCATTCGTACCGGAGACAATCGGCAGAACCAGTCCGACATACATATAATTTCTCTGCAATCCAGGGAGCATGTCAATAATATCATCCCATGTGGATGGCGGAGCAGTATATCCCATTTCGGAGAGAATGTCTTTTCTGTAGAACATCATCGCCCAGCTCTGGCTTAACGGCAGACCATAACAGCCGTTTTCATAGCAATAGGGGACTGTTGCATGTTCCTGAAAACGTGTGGTAACTTCATCGAAATCAGAGAATTCATTCTTGAGGTCAACGAGCAGGCCTCTGGCCGCTAAGTTGACAGGGAATTCACCGCCGAGGAATAAGGCAACATCAGGGCCTTTTCCGGCGAGAGTTGCTTCAACAACGCCGCCCACAACCAGATTGACAGCAATCGGAGTATCATACTGTTCAGCGAATTCAGATTCTACCAGAGATTTCACAACCATAGCTTGGTCACGGCCTAAGCTGACCCATACATTGATAGCTTCTTCGCCGGCATCATCAGAAAGATTGGTATAATCTTCAAAGAACGAACTGTAGAATCTCTGCCAGCTGAAACTCATGGATTTGAATGCATTTCTCTTGACAGAACTGAATTTCTGGTCAGCAGAGGCAAGCTCCAGATAATCGACTTCAAGGGGCTGACCTCTGTAGTCGAACATCCACGCGGAAAGCGCGGTGATATTATCTTTAATCTGAGAAAGATAATCCGGAATTTTCAGAGGGGTTTCGATACAGCTGTCCAGAACGAGATACATACGTTCCAGAGAGGCCGCTTCTGAACCTTCTGAACCTGCCATCGTTTCGATATTGTTCTGAATGGCTTTCAGGTCATTGGATAACCTCTCAAATTCGCCGAGAAGTTCCGGAATGCGTTCATGTACATAATAATCAGTATACTTGTCCGGAGAAGGGCCTGTAATCATCAGGATTTTTCTGTAATACGAGTTGATGTCCAGTACAGCGGCATCCAGAACGCGCATAGATTCGCCGATTTCCCCAGGGATGACTTCCATCTTGATAGTATGGCTTTCGCCGCCTTTGAGATAGATATATAATTCTTCGCCGTTAGTATCTGTCGGAGAAACGACCTGCCAGTCCGTATCGTAATAGAACTTGACCTGATTCATTTCTTCACAGACAACAGCATCATCAATATAGATTCTGCGGTTGGAGTAGAACCCTCTCATTTCGTTCTGACGGGCTTTGATGCCCAGTTTATACCAGCCATCCTGAATCTGACTGCCGTCTACTTCCCATGTGATGGTCTGCATCGCCTGATTCCAGTTGCCTGAACCAATCGTATTATAGACCGTCTTGGACGGACTGGACGGAGAGGCTAAATAATTCGAGTTATCCGAAGTCGGATAAAGTGTCGAATCGCTCTTATAAGCGGCGGCTTCGCCTTCGATTCTCAGCAGGGTAGAGGGCGTACTTTCTTTCGTGACCCCTGCGCTGACACTATTCTTGTATTCCGCATAGCTGGGAAGGCTTTCCGGATTGTAAAACTTGAAATATTCCAGTGCGAAATAACCTTTTGTAATATCGAACGTGATTTCATGCTTTCCCTGTTCCAGATAGAAAATCAGCGGGTCATTGAATAAGCCGTCAACATCGGGCAGAGGGGTTTCCAGCCACATACCCGTCTGAATCTGAGTCGGACGCACCTGATTTCCCTTCGAGTCCAGCTTGATTTCTTCACTGTTGACATAAATCTTATTCAGCGTTGCACGGGATGCCGTATCATAAGGCGATTGGCCGTCAATCAGAATTCCGAATTCGATATTCGCCATATTTGACGGAATCGGCAAATAAGAAAAATCCAGACAATAGATTCCGGTTTCCGGAACATTCACCTGATAGCTGATATTTCCGTCAGGGGAGTCCCATATCAGAATATTATCCCGATTTTCCTGATTGTAATCACTGCCGTAACTGCCGACAGAAACGCCGTCCGGCTCACTTCCGGCATCCATAGAAGTGTAAGCACTGCCCTGCACCAGAATTTCCTGTTCCGGTCTGTTTTCGCCGATATAAGTATCATAGTAATCACTATAAGTAGCCTGTTCGACATACAGGGGCGTTTCTGTTTCGGCGGCATCTGTGAGGACAGTTCCGGAAGTATCTTTCTTAGTTCTCTGGGGTTCTTTTTCGGCAAAAGCCGGCAGAGACGCGTTTGAGAACAGAGCCAGCACCAGAAATGCACTCAGCAAATACATCTTTTTGCTTTTCAGAATAATTCCACCCTTCTTTACTGCTGAAAAAAATCAGCAGTGAGTTAAGATATTTCCGTATTTGTCCGGAAATAGCATATTCATACATATTATATTATAGCAGAAAAGACATTCACATGTCAAGTATTTTTCAAATATTTTACACAAAAAAATAAATTTCTGACTATGCGATATGCACAAGAAGATAAAATTTGGATATTTTATTATATTGATTCAGATATTTAACTTATTCAGAAAAATACCGGAAATAAAAGCAAAAATCCACAAAAATACTCAAAAAATATTTGAAAAAACACTTGCTTTTTTTCTCGAAATGTGCTAGAATATTACTAACAGGATTTCTATCTTGATTCAAAATACAGGAGGTGTGTAAAGTTATGGCATATCAGATTACTGATGCTTGTATCAGCTGTGGCGCATGTGCAGACGAATGTCCTGTAAACGCAATTTCCGCTGGCGATACCAAGTACGAAATCAATGCAGAAGTCTGTCTCGATTGCGGCGCATGTGCAGGCGTCTGTCCCGTTGAAGCTCCTCAGGCTGAATAATTTTGAGTGAGTGCTTCACAAGAAATCAGAAACCAACTAAAAGAACAGAACCGTCCTTTCGGGCGGTTCTGTTTTTATTGTTTGTTATCTTAATGTTTTGGATTTGCCGAGCAGGAATTTCTGCAAAGCAATAATATCCGCAACGGAAATTTCACCATCACCATTCACATCAGAAGATGCTGTCTGATAATTCAGTGTGACACCGTTCAGAATATTCTTTTTCAGCTGAATCAGGTCATAGATGTTGATAACACCGTCATAATTGACATCGCCTGTGATGTAGGGGTCAGCCTGAGGTTCTGTTGTTTCTTGAATTTCTTCTGTTTCGGTGTAGTAATATTCCGGTTCAGCGACTTCCTTGAAGTTCACGCGGAAGAAGTCCATAGAACCAGCCATACCGCCGATTGTGTAGACAGCATCATCAGAAACAACATCTACGGGGTCAGCGTTGATTGTACCGGTGACAGCGGTCTGACCGTTAACGACAAGTTTTGCCTCCGTACCGTTCAGAACGGTGCTGATTGTTACCCATTTTCCGAGTTCGTAAGCATTTTCGGCAACGATGCTTTCACCGTTGATGCTGAATATCAGATTTCCGTTTTCAGCTTTCAGGCTCATGTTATTATCAGCCGTGCCGAAACTGAAGATAGTACCATCATTACGGAGCAGGACTGCGGTCTGATAATCTGCATCATGATAATTTGCATAGGAACTGTCAGCAATAATATACTGATTTGTGCCGTTGAATGTCAGAACACCCTTTCCGCTGGTGCGTGTTTCTTCCCATGTCGGATTATTGACAGATACCCCATAGGTAGAAATATAGTTATCCTTAGCAATTTTGGAACTATCCGTATCGAATTCAAGACCGGCATACTGACCATCATTATACGGACGGGAGTTGACATAAGCATCGGGACTTGTCCATCCGTAGACTGCACCGGCCTGAATGGTTCTGCTGGAATCATCATAATAATCTCCGTCAGTGATAGCCTGACCGGTTGCTGAACCGCCTGCCAGTCCGTAAGTCACGCCCTTAACAGTTGCATTTCCGGATACCTTATAAGTATTGAATACTAATCCGCTTTCGAGGACTCTTGCATTATCGGAAACGACAGACTGACCCATGACTCCGGCGGAATCCGAAACAATGGCATTATCCTTGACAGTAGCATTTTCAGCGACAACGGCATGACCGGAGATGACAGCATTTCCGGAAACCTTTGCAGAGCCGGTTACAGTGGCATAATCCTTAATCTGTACATTTCCGGTAACAGTCGCATAACCGAGAACTTTGGCATTCGGAGCGACATAAACGGAATCATCTACATGAGCAGTCGAAGCGACAAAACCACCGCCGTTACTGTGATAACTTCCTCTTGAAGTACCTGTATTATCCATCGTCTGTTTGATGGTTGCGCCGTCAATCGTGACTGCATAAGGATAGCGTGTCTTGCCTAAGAACGGACGATGATTTTCATCGAATTCGCCTTCGCCGTAAGCCCACGGAACGCCGTTTTCCTGCCA
>JAFUWP010000425.1 GCA_017483405.1 Oscillospiraceae bacterium
ACAACAACCTCAACCACCACTACAACTCCGGAAACGACTACCACCACAACAACTACTACCACTCCCGAAACAACTACAACTACGACAACTTCCACAACCGAATCCACATCGACTTCAACCACCACTACGACTCCGGAAACGACTACCACGACTACAACTTCTACCACTCCTGAAACAACTCCGACAACTTCCACGACTGAATCCACATCGACTTCAACCACCACTACAACTCCCGAAACGTCAACATCTACATCCACTTCTACGACAACATCTACTTCCACAACAACAACTTCTACATCCACATCTACTTCCACAACGACAACTTCTACATCCACATCCACTTCCACAACAACATCTACATCCACATCTACTTCCACGACAACAACATCTACATCCACATCCACTTCTACAACAACATCTACATCCACATTTACTTCCACAACAGAGACTTCAACAACCGAACCCACTCAAACAGTTGTTCAGGGGCTTGGCGATGTCGATTATCGTGACGGAATTACCGCAAAAGATGCCGCTGATATTCTCAAATATTCGGCAATCAAAGGCGCAAACGGCTGGAGCATCTTCAGTGATGACCAAGAAAAACGCGCCGATGTGAACGGTGACGGTGACGGCAATTCTATTGATGCCGCTATGATACTCAAATACGTCGCCTATGTCGGTGCAGGCGGTGAAAAAACTATCTATGAATATTTCGGAATTGCTTAAGATACGAGTCAGGGGGGATTTTCTATGAAAATCAAACGGATGATTTCAGCATTGCTTTCTGGTATGATACTTTCCGGTATTGCGGTTTGTTCTGCAAATGCCGAAGACTTTCAGGCGCAGAAAGATGAAGTTATCATGCTTGTGAACGAACAGCGCGCCGCGCAGGGAAAAGAAATTCTGTATGAATCGGCAATTCTGAATCAGGCGGCGGATATTCGTGCAAAAGAAATTATTTCTAATTTTTCTCATACCCGTCTGGATGGCAGTCATGGCTATGAGGTTGTTTATGAAGTCGGCGCGACTTATATGGCTGTTGGTGAGAATATCGCCTACGGCTATTCGACCGAAGCGGATGTCATGAATGGCTGGATGAATTCCAGCGGACACCGCGCCAACATCCTGAATGAAAATTATCATGCAATAGGTGTGGGAGTCGCCCGTAATAACAATGTTTATTACTGGGTGCAGATTTTTACGGATGGCATCGGCCTGACTCCGATGTATACGAAAGGAAACATCAACAGGGATAACGATATTAATTCCGAAGATGCCTCCCTGATTCTGTCCGATGCCGCCGAAACCGGCGCAGGACGGACGGGAGTCCTCACAAGGATGCAGAGAAGTTTTTCAGATTTGAATCGGGATGGAAATGTCAATTCCTACGATGCCACTCTGCTCCTGAAATATACTGCTTATGCCGGTGCAGGCGGTTTAGATAGTATAGAAACATATCTGGGACTGTAAGCATTTTTGTGAATAAAGCTGAATTCCAGAAAAATTTTTATCATTTTTATTGCATATTTCTGGATTTGTGCTATAATGAAATTAAAAATCCGATTCATGAAAGGGAGAATATTTATGAAAATCAGAAAAACACTTGCCGTACTTTCCGCATTTTGTCTGCTGATGACCGGAGCGGCCATTCTGCCGGAATCCGCTCTGCCGGAAGTTTCGCTGACAGTCAATGCGGCAAGCTATACAGAAGGTACTTACGAAAATCTGACTTACCGGCTTTATGATACAGATGGTTATGTGACTATCTATAAAGCAGATACTTCCGTCAGCGGTGAAGTGACGATTCCGTCCGAAATTGAAGGTCTGCCCGTTACTACCATCGAAGCACAGGCATTTTCCGGATGCACCAGTCTGAAATCTGTTATCATTCCGGATAGTGTGACTTATATCGGCGGTAATGATTCATGGTCGAATTACGGCGCATTCTACGGATGCACCAGCCTGACGGATGTCACTATCGGAAACGGTGTGGAAACTATCGGACGTTCGGCATTTGCAGGCTGTACGGCTCTGAAGAATGTCACATTCGGAAACGGCCTGAAAACCATCAAGAGAGAGGCCTTCTCCGGCTGTACCGCTCTGAAAGATTTTGTTCTGCCCTCTGGTGTTACCGTTATCGGCGATTCTGCGTTCAAATCCTGCGAGAGTCTGACTTCCGTCACGATTCCGGATACGATGACCGAAATCGGTGAAAGTGCCTTTTCCGGCTGTATCGGCCTGAAATCTGCGGAAATCAATGGCTTAGTGACGATTCAGCCGTGGGCATTCAACGGCTGTACAGGCCTTACAAGCTTAACTTTGAATGAAGGCATCAGCACAATCGGCTACGGCGCATTTCAGAAATGCACCAGCCTGAAAACACTGGCCATTCCGGATAGTGTCACATCCATTGACGGCAATGATTCATGGTCGAATTACGGTGCATTCCAGTACTGTACCAGCCTGACAGAAGTCACCATCGGAAACGGAACAACCAATATCGGCCGTGCGACATTCGACAGCTGTACCAGCCTCAAAACGGTCACACTCGGAAATTCTGTCAAGACCATCAAGAGAAATGCTTTCTCCGGCTGTACTGCCCTGAATGATGTGATTTTCCCTGAAAGTGTAACTTCTATCGGCGTAGAAGCATTCAAAGGCTGTGAACGCATGACTTCCCTCACCATTCCCGATGATGTTGCCGAAATCGGTGAAAGTGCCTTTTCCGGCTGTACCGGCCTGAAAACCGTTTCTATCGGCAGTTCGTCCGTTATTGGTATCTGGGCATTTAATGAATGCTCCGGCATCACGACACTGACCCTCAGCGAAGGCATTACCAAAATCAGCTACGGCGCGTTCCATAACTGCACCAGCCTGAAATCTTTAACCATTCCGGATTCTGTCACCACTATCGAAGGAAACGGCTCATGGTCGAATTACGGCGCATTTCAGGGCTGTACCCGTCTGGCAGATGTCACTATCGGAAACGGTATGAACACCATCGGCCGTGATGCCTTTGCCGGATGCACCTCCCTCAAGACTCTGGATTTAGGCAATAATCTGACAACTATCGACAGGGGCGCATTTTCCGGATGTACTTCCCTGACGAATTTTACAATTCCGGATACGGTTGTGAATATCAATCAGGAAGCATTCAGAGATTGTCAGGCATTGACTGCCCTCACCATTCCGGATAGTGTTTCCTCTACGGGGGAAAGTTCCTTCTCCGGCTGTACCGGTCTGAAAACGCTGGTTATCGGTGATGTTTCCACAATCGGAATCTGGTCTTTCAATGGATGCACCAGTCTTTCCAGCCTGACCCTTAATGATGGCATCACCAAAATCGGCTACGGTGCATTCCACGGCTGTACAAGCCTGAAATCCGTGAAGATTCCGGATAGTGTAACTTCTATCGAAGGCAATGACTCATGGTCGAATTACGGTGCATTTCAGGGTTGTTCGGTTCTGTCGGGCGTAACACTGGGCGACAGTATCACGACTATCGGGCGCGATGCCTTTGCTGACTGCCCTGCCCTGACAGCAGTCGACATTCCGGAAAGTGTCACTACCATCAAGAGAGGGGCTTTCAGCAGTACGGCTCTGGAAACCGCTATTGTCCGGAATGATACCTGCACTCTCGCAGATTATAAAGATACGCTCCCCGTTACTGCTGACGGCACAATTTACGGCTATGCGGATTCCAAAGCGCAGGCTTATGCCGAAACTTACGGCTACAATTTCGCCCTGATTGACGGCGCACCGGAAGTTCCTACTGAACCCGATGTTACCCCTACCGAACCTGATGAACCTTCTACGGAATCCGGCGAAATCAATCCCGATATTCAGTATAAGAATATCATGCCCGATATTGACGGCAACGGCGAACTGACAGCTAATGATGCCGCACTTCTGCTGAAATTCGCCGCTCAGAAAGGTTCAGGCGAAGTCGCTAACTTTGCAGAATTCATGGAAAATCTGAATGCAAAGAAATAAAAAATCCGGCAGTGCCGGATAAAAAAGA
>JAFUWP010000426.1 GCA_017483405.1 Oscillospiraceae bacterium
CGGACGAAGAACTTGATGCTTACTATCAGGCGAATAAAAATCAGTTCGATACCTGCGGTCTGATGGGCTTCAGCATTCCTTACGAAGTACCGGACGAAACTGCCGAAACCGATGCCGAAACAGAAGCAGAATCCGAAACGCCCAGCCTGACAGAAGAACAGGCAAAAGCTCTTGCAGATAATCTCATGAAAGCCACTTCTCCCGAAGATTTCGAGAAACAAGTGTATGACATTCTTCTGAATTATGAAGGCTATACCGAAGATGAACTCACTGACCTGCGTGCATCCATCTCCAATGACAGCTTCTCCTATACAGACGGCTTTGAAGTTTCCGACTGGGCATTCGGCGGAACTGCCAAAGTCGGTGAAACGTATCTCATGGAAAAAGAAGGCTATTATTCCGTTTATCTCCTGACAAGAGAAGCCAGTCTTGATACTACCAATACCGTCAATGTCCGTCATATTCTGTTTTCGATTTCCAATCATACAGAATCTGACTCCGAAGATGAAAGCCTTTCCGAAGACGAAACACAGGCAGAAACTACCGCAGAAGAAGCCGAGGCCGCTGAAAAAGCCGCGCTCGAAACCTGCTGGACGTATGCCAGAAATGCTCTCGCAGAATGGGAAAAAGGCGATAAAACTGAAGACAGTTTCGCAGAACTCGCAAATCAGTATTCCGAAGACCCTGGCTCAAATACCAACGGCGGACTCTATGAAAAAGTCTATACCGGCCAGATGGTGGATACCTTCAATGACTGGTGCTTTGACCCTTCCAGAAAAGTCGGCGATACCGGCCTTGTCGAAACCAGTTACGGTGTACATGTCATGTACTTCGCCGGCACATCCGACCCGCTCTGGAAGGATTCCGCTCGGAATGCGCTCCAGTCTGACGGCATCGACAGCTGGTATGACGAACAGGAACAGAAATATCCTGTCGCTTATAACGAAGATATTATCAACGCTATCGAATAAGGCAGGTTTCTATGACGAAAAAACAGCGCGCGGAGAAAGCCGTGCAGATTCTGAAAGATTACTATCCGGATGCGGCCTGTTCGCTGATTTATGATGAACCTTATCAGCTTATGATTGCCGCGCGGCTCTCGGCACAGTGTACGGATGCCAGAGTCAACATCGTCACAAAGACATTATTCCAGAAATATCCCACTCTGCAATCTTTTGCAGATGCGGATTTAGCCGAACTCGAACAGGATATTAAACCCTGCGGATTCTATCATCTCAAGGCTAAAAGCATTATCGAAGCCTGTCAGAGATTACAGAATGTCTATCACGGCATCCTGCCTGATACGATGGAAGATTTGCTGACACTTTCCGGCATCGGCCGGAAAACAGCCAATCTCCTGATGGGTGATGTCCATCACAAACCGGCTGTCGTGACCGATACGCATTTTATCCGCATCACCGGAAAATTAGGCCTGACAAAAGAAACTGCTCCCCCTAAAGTGGAATCTGATTTGAAAAAACTGCTCCCTCCGGAAGAATCTTCTGATTTCTGTCACCGGATTGTGCAGTTCGGCCGTGATGTCTGTCGGGCAAGAAGTCCGAAATGCAGTATCTGTCCCCTGTCGGAAATCTGTACAGCAAAAACTATTGACAAAACATGAAAAATCGGCTAAAATAAATATATATAAAATTTTAAAATAAGGCGGTATCGCAAATGGGTATTTTAACAGCAATTTTCGGCTCATACAGTGCAAAGGAACTGGAACGCATCAAGCCTATCAAAGATAAAGTTCTTGCACTGGAAGAAGAATATAAAGCTCTGTCAGATGCAGAGCTGAAAGAAAAAACAGTAGAATTCAAAGAAAGAATCAAAGAAGGCACTGACACCCTCGATACACTTCTTCCGGAAGCACTCGCAACAGTCCGTGAAGCAGGCGCGAGAGTCCTCGGCAAACGTGCCTTTGAAGTGCAGATTATCGGTGCGATTGTACTCCATCAGGGACGTATCGCAGAAATGAAAACCGGTGAAGGTAAAACGCTTGTCGCGTGTCTCGCCGCTTATGCGAATGCACTTTCCGGAAAAGGCGTTCATGTCGTTACCGTTAATGACTATCTGGCGAAGACACAGTCCGAAGAAATGGGTAAAGTTCACCGATTCCTCGGCTTATCGGTCGGATGCATCCTGCACGGCCTGACAAACGCGCAGAGACGCGCGGCGTATGCCTGCGATATTACTTACGGAACGAATAACGAATTCGGTTTCGACTATCTGCGTGATAACATGGTCACTACAAAAGAGATATGGTTCAG
>JAFUWP010000035.1 GCA_017483405.1 Oscillospiraceae bacterium
ATTGATTTTTATTGATTTGACGCATAGAAATTCTCTCCTTTCTGAGCCGTCATGCGTTTTCTGGCGCGTTCAAAGCGTTTCCGGACGGCAGGTTCTTTCATGCCGAGCGTATCGGCGATTTCTTTAAAAGATTTGTTTTCCTGACAGTGCAGGAGAACAATCCGTTTATCCGTTTCGCTGATGAGCGAAAACATTTCGGAAAGCGTCTGCCGGAGCGATGTTTTTTTGAATCTGGTTTCGAGTTCGTCATGAGCATCTGCAATCTGAAAGGCATCGTCATCGAGTTCAGTACAGTACTGATTCTGACGGACATTTTTCCGGTATTGATTGATGGCTGTATGCTTGATGATTTTAATCATATAGGCTTTTGTGGCAGGGGAATCGGGTTCGCCGATTCTGTCAAGATGATTCATCACCTGAAAGAAGGCATCCGAGACGGCATCTTCCGCCTGCTGATGATGGTTTAAAATCGCATAGGCAATATGATAGAACGGTTTTTCATAAATCTGATAGAGTTTTTCTAGTTTGGTACTGGTCGGCATTGTCTCACCTCCGGAGTTTTGAGATTCAGAAGCTTCTGTAATAGATAACATCTGACAGGACAGAAACGTGACAGGTTTTTGAAAAAAATTTCGGGAGATAAAAAATCCGCCGGAATTCGGCGGATTTTTGTATTATTCGATTTCGGAAGTCCGGATTTTTTCGGAATTCATTTCCAGCAGGTCAATCATCTTTTCGTGATAGGTGAGAACTCCGGCTGAACCGCTCAGAGCGCGTCTGCGGACGATTTTACCGGTATATTCGCCGTTGATGAACGACTGATAGAATGTATCATCAATCGGAACAAGGGTGATTTCGGTTTCCGAACCGTCTGTGAGCGTGTAATGGAAAATCACGGAAGGTTCAGCAGAATCATCAATTTCGGCATCAGCATCGAGGGAATCATAAGTCAGGTTAGAAACCGTCTGGAACAGTTCGCGGAAATTCTTCTGAATTTCGTCAGTATTGCCGGAGATTTCGATTTCATCGGCGGTATTGTCAGAACTGAAAAATGCCTGATTGCTGTCCCAGTCCATCTTCATGGAGAAATGCAGGTCATCCACAGTGACATCGAGCGCGGAAACTTCGGAAATATCCGGAGAATAGACTTTATCGGTCATCAGGGCGATGGCTTCGGTCTGCAAGAACGAAACACTTCCGATGTCCATTGTAGCAATCTGTCCGGATTCTTCATAGATGAGATAGACACTGCTGTCATTCTTATCGAAATCGGCGAAATCAATGGTCATAGTTTCGCCGGAATCGGTTTTCAGGGTGAACTGATAAGCTGGTGCATCGAGATGATAATCAATTAAATCCTGCGGACTTTCGGCCATTGTGATGAAAGATTCAATCTGAAGACGGGTAACGGCTGTCAGCATGGAATTGATATTAGCGGAATTCAGGGGAGAATTTTTCATAGGGGCGAGCATCTGCCAGCGGTCGTTTGCATCTTTTTCGATTTCAAAAGTAGTTTCTCCCCTGCGGTCCAGCCTGACATAACTGATATTGACATCCATCCAGCTAATCATGTAGGGGTCTTTGAGGTAGGACAGACCGCCTTTAA
This sequence comes from Oscillospiraceae bacterium, assembly GCA_017483405.1. Taxonomy (GTDB): domain Bacteria; phylum Bacillota; class Clostridia; order Oscillospirales; family Ruminococcaceae; genus UBA3855. Next base: position 1,607 of record JAFUWP010000035.1, read on the forward strand.
GGACTTCGCCTTCGTTGAAGTCGATAGCATAGACAGTGGAATCATCCGGAAGCATGACATAGAAATATTCCTCTGTCGCGGAGGCGTTGCCGAGGTAGAGCGTATAGGCAGTACTGCCGGAATAGCATGTCAGGGGATAGTAAGTTTCAAGACCATAGCCGGCCAGTTCATCCACACTGACGTTTAATTTCTTGAGGGCAGTCAAATCGCTCATATAAGAACAGATAGTGTTGATATAATAGGCATTCAGAGCAAGTTCATGTTCATAATTGGTATCTGCAATCGTCCAGCCGTCAGCAGTATTTTCGACAGTGAAGTAATAATCCGGAATCTGAATTTCCACTTTGTCGATGCTGTCCTCATCGAAGTTGAAAAGCTGGAGGGATTTGGCTTCATCGAGAGCGGCCTGTTCTTCTCTGGATTTGAGGGTATCTACAGCGATATAAGCACCTGTTCCGGCGAGCAGAAGAACAACAAGCGCGATGATAAGGGCTTTCATTTTTTTGGTACTCATGATTAAGAATATCTCCTTTTCAGCCATACACCTGCACCAATCAGGCCGATGACAATCGGCACAGCGATGAAGATAATCATAGTGGTATTGGCGGCAGATTCAGAATTGATGTTCATAGAGTCATAATCACGTTCTTTATCGGCGATGCCCATATCGAGAACTAAATCGCTGTCATGCATCCAGCTCATAGCGGAGAGCATCAGATAAACGGGAATAATCATATAGTCCTGAGAGACATTGACATCATCAATGAATTCGGCATTGCCCATCACGAGGACTTTCGCGCCGTTGCGTGAGGTGCTTGTGGAATACATTGCCAAATCGAGCGGATAGCCGGTAATTTCTTCAGCGAGGGGGTCAGTTGCGCCATAGACTTCGCCGACAGCGGTCGAAACAGTATCGCCGTATTCATCGGTAGAAGAAACTGTCTGCAATAACGAGCCGACTTCAAGAGAATAGTCATCGGAATTGGGATAGTTATAGAAACTTCTGGAATCGCTCATGAAAGCATAATAGCCGTTATCGGTCATATCAGCGAGTTCGCTGGTGAGGTCAACGGAATAGCTTTCGGAATCGTTGCGGACGATGCTCACCTGATAGGTATAAGGGTCACCGTTGACATAACGTGCGGAATCGGTTTCCTTAACAATATCATAATCCATCGCGATGCCGAAAGAATTCATGACAGATTCGATATTTTTATAAGCAAGCTTTTCTTTATTGGGAGACATCAGAAAGCAGATATTTCCGCCGTTATCGAGATATTCATTAATAAGGCGGGTTTCGTCATTGGATAAGTCGGATTTCGGGGCGGCGAGAATCAGCATAGCGGCATCATCGGGGATAGCTTTTTCGAGAGAAAGGTTCAGTTCCAGTGCGTTATAGTTTCTGTTTTTCATGTTAGAATTGAATTTTGTATAATCGCCGGAAAGTGTTTTTTCTCCGTGGCCTGTCAGGAAATAGACAGAGGCTTCTTTTCCGGATGCGACTGCACTGATTGCGCCTGTAATGTAGTTTTCGCCGGTGAAGTAAGCGGCTTCGATGGTGCGGTTATTGCTGTCATCATAAGAGACATCATACTGATACATATTCGTGCCGAGTACATGTTTCGACCTGTCCTCACAGCAGAAGACCATATCGCCGACAGAAAGCGAATAGCCTTTTTCTTTGAGTTCGTTGGTGAGAGCCGGATTCTTATCGGGGTCGAAGTCGATAAAATTAATATTTTCGTATTCGGAATATTGTTTCAGCGTATAGTACAGAGCCATGCTGTTGTCATCTGTGGAAAGATAATCCATATCCATGAGAAAATAGAAATCCACCTGTTTGTCAAGATTTTTCAGATAATTCTTGGTTGTATCAGAGAGTTCGTAGAGTTTGGCAGGTGTCATATCCCAGATG
>JAFUWP010000427.1 GCA_017483405.1 Oscillospiraceae bacterium
CAGAAAGGCCGAAAGTGCCGCTCTTGCGAGGGATTCGTTTGTCGATACGGCCGGAAATGTACACTTGAATTCATTGGTTATCTTCATGATGCAACCTCCTCAGGGCTTGTAGTATTGATAATCTGGGCAAGGCGTTCCATGCCTGCGAGCCGGAGCACCCGACTGATATAGGGCGAAGGTTTCTGGAGAATGATTTCTCCGCCCATCGGCTGGAGAATTTTATATCTTCCCATAATCAGGCCGATTCCGGAACTGTCCATGAATGTGACCTGATGGAAATCCAGAATCAGGGTTCTGGGGATATGGGCATAGATAGCGGCATCAATTTCAGCGCGGAGCAGAACGCTGGTATGATGGTCAATTTCTCCGTCCAGCAGGACAAGAAGCTGAGACTTGCTTGTGTCATAATGAATCTGCATGGCAAAAATCCTTTCTTTCGTTTTCTCTCTGTAGGTTATATTATAGCATAACAGGCTTGTCGGATTTTGCTGAAATGCGGTAACAGGAAAAATTTATCAGGATTTTATTTCCGGAAGTTTCCGGCATGACAGAAAGGAGTTTTGAAATTATGCAGGATTTTCAGATTGAACAGGGCGTTCTGATAAGATATACGGGTTCGGGAGAGGAAACTGTCATTCCGGAAGGCGTTGCCGTCATCGGGGAAAAAGCGTTTTTTAACTGTACAGGCCTGAAATCTGTTGTTATCGGGAACAGTGTGACAAGTATCGGAAACTGGGCATTTTTCAATTGCAAAACGCTCGATGCTGTCAGAATTCCGGATAGTGTGACGCATATCGGAGAGGGCGCGTTTTCTTACTGTATCAGAATGAAAACTGTCGTGATTCCTGACAGTGTGACCTGTATTGAAGCCGGTGCATTTGAATCCTGCACCAGTCTGACATCTGTCAGGATGCCGGAACATATCACGGGTATCAGAAAAGAGGCTTTTCGGGGATGTAATTTAGTGGAATCTGTCACTGTCGGGGAATGGAAGTTCAGATATGTTTTTCCAGATGAGCTGCTGCAAATTCTTATCGAAAAAAACTGTTCTGTAAAAATTTCTGATTCCAGCAAGAATAATCTGATACTTCAGTTATTCATGTATGATATTGATATTGAAGGCATGTTTGATTATATCAATGCACATTTTTGGTGGATGACCAGACAGGCTTTCTGGGGTGATAGCAAAATTATCCAGAAAATGCTGGATTCTGGTAAAATCATTACCAGTGAAGATATTGACAGCCTGATTGAAGATGCTATCCAGTGTCAGAAATATGAAATTCAGCTCATGCTGATGGATTATAAATATCAGCATTTTGATTTTCAGAATCCGGCGGATAAATTGAAATTATAAAAGATTCAGGGCGCATTTTCCTTGACAAATAGTTCAAATTATGCTATACTGAAATCATTGTGAGTCATCCCGTCCGGATGATGCGCATAATATTTGTCAGTACAGGGCATACTGTTCCCGAAAGGGAGTGTGTGCATGTATCAGAATAATTTAGGGGAATACCATCCGCCGGAAGAAGTTCCGGAAGAAAAGCCGGAAGATGAAAAACAGCTCGATGAATCTGAAATCATTGAGAATACCGGAAGTATCCGTCCAGCGAATGCAAAGCACCTGATTCACTGTCTGACAGTTATCGGGCAGGTAGAAGGGCATTTCGAGCTTTCATCGCAGAACAAGACAACCAAGTATGAGCATATCATTCCTGCGCTGGTGGCTGTCGAACAGGACAGAAGCATCGAAGGGCTTTTGATTCTGCTGAATACTGTCGGCGGAGATGTTGAAGCCGGACTCGCCATTGCAGAACTTATCGCAGGAATGCAGACACCTACTGTATCGCTGGTGGTCGGCGGAGGCCATTCGATAGGCGTACCGCTTTCGGTGAGTGCGAAGAAATCTTATATTGTGCCGTCAGCCTCGATGACGATTCATCCGGTGCGCATAAACGGCATGATGCTGGGAGTTCCGCAGAGTTTTGACTATATCGCGAAGATACAGGACAGAATCATCAGTTTTGTGACCAGAAACAGCCGGATTCCGGAGGAGAAGTTCAGGGAGCTGATGACGAATACCAAAGAACTCGCCACCGATGTCGGCACGGTGATTTCCGGTCAGCAGGCTGTCGAAATGGGACTGATTGACCAGACCGGAAGTCTCAGCGATGCGATTTCGGCATTATATGAATTAATAGAGAATACACCTGTCCGCTATCCGGACTGAACAGAAGGCACAGAATGTGCCTTTACATACAGATATAAATATATATTATATAAATAATAAGGAAAAAAGGAGATTACATACGATGTCAGTGTTAGACGCAATTTTACAGGGGATTATTCAGGGGTTAACGGAGTTTCTGCCGGTATCGAGTTCCGGCCATCTGATGCTTTATGCGCATATTTCGGGGAATGCCGGAAGTGAGAATAATTTTTTATTCTCGGCATTTCTGCATCTGGGGACACTTCTGGCGACATGCATCGCCTTTAAGGATACCGTATCGGCATTATTTAAAGAATGTATCGAGATGCTGAAAGACCTGTTTTCAGGCAAGCTCATCAAGAAAGGGCTGGGCACTCCGGAACGCAGAATGATTTATATGCTCCTGATTTCGCTTGTAGTGCTTGTGCCGTTTTACTTCATCCGTGATTTCATCGAGGGCGTAGCGGAAAAATATATCATCGCGCTGGGATGTTTCTTTCTGTATACGAGCTTTATCCTGTTCATGTCGGATAGATGCAGACAGGGTGATAAGACACCTGCCACGATGACTTGGAAAGAAGCCTTGATTATCGGTATTTTTCAGGCGATAGCCCTTCTCCCTGGGGTATCGAGAAGCGGTTCGACTATCTGCGGAGCACTGTTTGTCGGTACGGACAGAGATACCGCCGTGAAATATTCCTTCATGCTGGGGATTCCGACCATTCTGGCCGGCTGTCTGGTAGAAATCAAGGATGCTGTCGATGCCAATGCTCTCCCGATGAATGAAATTCCGGTCTATCTGATTGGCTTTGTCGTAGCAGGTGCAGTCGGCATCGGTGCTATCAAATTAGTAGATTTGCTCGTGAAGAATAATAAATTCAAATATTTTGCAGTCTATACCCTTCTGCTGGGGCTGACAGTCGCCGGCTATGGTGTATGGGAATCTGTAAGATAATTATCAGAAAGGGGTAAACGTGGCAGAATCCAAGAAAAAATCCGGTGCAAAGGCATCGGGGAAAAAATCTGATAAAACAGTGAAATCCAAATCAGAAAAGCCTAAGACGGAATCTGCAAAAAAATCAAAACCGAAACAGCCGGCCATGCCTGCACTCGAAGAAATCCCCCTCACAAAGGAGGAGAAAGAAGAAA
>JAFUWP010000428.1 GCA_017483405.1 Oscillospiraceae bacterium
ATCATCCTGAATTTCGGCACTTCCGATAGTGCTGAAAACTGCATGAAAGCCCGTATTGCAGAACTTGACATCCCTGTTGAATTTACTGATTCCGTTCAGAAAGAGGCCTTTAAAGTTTCGGCTGTCGGCGTGACGGAATTCGATACGCAGGACAGACAGGATTTCCGGAACGATGTGATTTTCACCATTGACGGCGCGCATACTAAGGATATGGATGATGCCGTTTCCATCAGTAAAAATCCGGAAACCGGTGTTTATACTCTGGGAGTGCATATCGCGGATGTTTCGCATTACGTCCGGCCGAACAGCCCCCTTGACGGTGAAGCCTTCCGCAGAGGGACAAGCATCTACTATGCGAATCAGGTTATCCCCATGCTCCCGAAACAGCTTTCAAACGGGATATGTTCCCTCAATCCCGATGAAAACCGCCTGACACTTTCCGCAGTGATGAAAATTTCTCCGGAAGGCGATTTGCTTGAATATCAGTTTTATAAATCTGTTATCCGCTCCAGAGTCAAGGGCGTGTATGATGAATGCAATCAGATTCTTGATGATACTGCCTCTCCCGAAATTCAGCAGAAATATGCCGATGTCAAAGACAGTCTGTTCTTATTATCGGAACTTGCCGATAAGCTCGAACATGTCCGCGAACTGAGAGGCGCGCCCGAACTTGAAAGTACAGAATCTGCACTCCTTCTCGATGAAAATGGTCAGTGTACCGGCCTTGCGCCCGTCATCAGAGGAAAAAGCGAACGCATTATCGAAGCTTGTATGCTCTGCGCGAATGAAGCCGCCGCCAAACTTGCCAGAGAACATCAGTTTCCGCTGGTATACCGTGTGCATGAATCTCCTGCTCCTGAACGCATCGCCAATCTGAAAGAATTACTCCTGAAACTCACGCAGACGGAACTGCTCATCAATCCCGAAGAAGTTCAGCCGGCTGATATTCAGAAAATCCTCAACGATGCCAGACAGGAACTCTATTTCCCTGTTGTGAATTCCATGACTCTCCGCGCGATGGCAAAAGCAAAATACAGTGAAAAGCCTCTCGGACATTTCGGCCTTGCCCTTGCGGATTATGCACATTTTACATCGCCAATCAGACGTTATCCGGATTTGACTGTTCACAGAATCATCAGTGATTTTCTGGATGGTGCTGATAAAGAATGGCTTATCAAGCGTTATCAGAAATTTACCGAAAATGCCGCCCAGCGTTCTTCTGATACCGAACTCCGTGCCGTTCAGTTGGAACGCGAAGCCGATGCCTGCTATGCCGCTGAATATATGCAGTCTCATGTCGGCGAAGTCTTTCACGGCATCATCACCAGCGTGGTCGAATTCGGTCTGTATATCACGCTCGATAATATGGCCGAAGGCCTTCTGCACATCCACGACATGCCGGAAGGCGAATACGAAACCGAAGAAGGATGGTATATCCGGAACACCCTCAGCGGAACGGAATACAAGCTCGGCGATGAAATCGAGGTTGTCTGCACAAGAGCCGATGTCAGCTCCGGCCATATTGATTTGGCATTATCCTGAAAAGTATGTGAAAACCCTTGCTATTACAGAAAAAATATGCTAAAATATAGATAGATAACATCAGAAAGGATGATGAGAATGGGAAAATATACCGGCTGTCAGTGCATTATCTGTCAAAAATCGTTTGAAGATAATGAAGATATTGTTGTCTGCCCCGACTGCGGTACGCCTTACCATCGGTCGTGCTATCAGTCTGTCGGACACTGCATTAACGAACCCCTTCACGCTGTCGGCGGAAGCTGGCAGTCCGTCCAGAACGAACACCGCCGGAAACTCGGCGGCATCGAATGTCCTCACTGCGGTTATGTCAATCTGCCCGATGCTAAAAAATGTTCTGCCTGTGACCTGCCTCTCTATCAGCAGGAATCTGATGAAGATTCTGAACCTTCCGGAGAGGAACAGGAACTCACAATGCAGTCTCCTGATGGTCAGCAGTATTATTTTCAGGCATCCGACCCCTGTTGCGGCATGTCGCCGGATACCGAAATTGAAGGCGAACGGCTCGGCGATGTGGCAAGTTTTGTTCAGACAAATACACTGTATTATATTCCGCTGTTCCGCAGATTCAAAGAAACTGACAGAAAATTGTCTTTCAATCTGCCCTGTATTCTGTTTCCGTATTTTTATTTCGCCAACCGGAAAATGTGGGCGATGGCAATCCTCAGCGGTCTGGTATGGCTGATTTGCTCCCTTCCAGGGGAATTCCTGACCATGCTCGCCTATTTTAAAGATGCAAGTTATCTCGAAATTCTCCGTTCATCCGGTGCAGATATGCAGATGATTCAAACAATTGCCGACTTTCTGTCAGCGCATCAGCAATTGCTCGAAGATTTGCAGACACCTCTGTTCTGTGCCGGAATGGCCTTTCGGGTAGGACTTTGTCTGTTCGGGAATTATTTATATTTCCAGTTCGTGCTGAAATCTGTCAGAAAAATCAGACAGATTTCTCCCACCCCGTCCATCCGGAAAGCTCTGCTTTCTGCCGAAGGCGGTACAAATTTCTGGAATGTGCTCGGCTGTCTGGGCATGTATATCGGGCTGATGATGGCTGTCTATCTTGGTCTGGTATTCGCATTTGTATAAACACGGAGGAAATTTAAAAATCTATGAAAATTTATCAAAATTATCCGCTTATGCAGACCGTTCGGGAGGAAGAAACCTTCCGGACACCGAAAAATATTTTTCTGAAAGCTCTGATTTTTATCGGCGTGTTTTTTGTTCTGGAATTCGCCGAAGGTCTCGGCATGATGCTGGGTGTGATGCCGCGCCTCATGGACTGGGCAAGAGAACAGGCTGCTGTTAACGGTACACTCACCAGCGAACAGATGACCGAAAAATTAAATACTCTGCTCCAAGACCCTCAATTGACATACATCATGCTTCTGGCGACAGGTCTGGGAACGCTGGTGGTGTTATTCTTCTGCCGTGTCATCGAAGGCAGAAAGCTCAGAACAATGGGATTTTTCAAGGAAAAAGCCGGAATTCAGTATCTCGCTGGACTGGGAATCGGATTCGCTCTGTTCTCCTGTGTGGTGGGGCTGGCTTATGCGTTCGGAGGATTGCAGTTTGAAGGCAGTGCTGGTGCAGTGACTCCTATACTTCTGGTGATTCTGCTTGGATACGGCATTCAGGGCATGAGCGAAGAAGTCATGTGCAGAGGCTACCTGATGACAACTATCATGAGACATCATAATGTCTGGGTTGCAGTGGGAATCAATGCGCTGTTCTTCGGACTGATGCACGGTGCTAATGCAGGATTCTCCCTGCTGGCACTGGTGAATCTGATTCTCTATGCCGTGATGATTTCTTTATATACTCTCCGGACAAATTCACTCTGGGGGTCATGCGCGATTCACAGTATCTGGAACTTCGCACAGGGTAATTTCTACGGTCTGCCGGTCAGCGGTATTGATTCCGGTGAAAGCGTGTTCCGGATGTCCCTGAAAGGTTCGGCACTCGTCAACGGTGGTGATTTCGGCCTCGAAGCCGGTATCCCCACAAGTATCGTGATGCTGGCGGCTATCTGTATTTTGTTATTTGTCCCGATTCCGATTCTCGATAAAAAAGCAGGTGAATCCGCATGAAAACCGTTCTGATTACAGGTGCAGGCGGCGGCATCGGCTCGGCAATCGCTAGAAAATTCGCAGAACAGGGATATTTCCCTGTTCTGCATTATCATCACAGTCAGGAAACGGAATCCCTTGCCGAATCTCTGCACGGCATCGCCGCCCGCGCGAATCTCGCCGAAATTTCCGAAATCGAAACCATGATGCAGAATGTTCTGCATCAGGCCGGTCATGTCGATGTGCTCATCAATAATGCCGGAATCAGTATTTCCGGCCTGCTGACCGATATTTCCCCTGATGTCCGGAAGAATTTATTTTCCGTGAATGTGCTCGGCGCGATAGAATGTACCAGATTACTGCTCCCCCAGATGATAAACCGGAAATCCGGCTGTATTCTCAACATCAGTTCGATGTGGGGGCAGACCGGCGCATCATGTGAGGTTGATTATTCAGCATCGAAAGCCGCGCTGATTGGCTTTACCAAAGCACTTGCGCAGGAAGTCGGTCTGAGCGGTATCCGCGTGAACTGCATCGCCCCTGGAGTCATCCGGACGAAAATGCTTGATTGTTATGATGCCGAAACGCTTGACTCCCTCGCCGGTGAAACTCCGCTCGGCAGGCTCGGAACGCCCGAAGATGTTGCCGATTCTGCTTTTTTTCTGTGCAGTGAGCAGGCGAAATTCATCACCGGACAGATTCTCGGCGTGAACGGCGGTTTTGTGATATGAAGAATAAATCCGAAAATGTAAAGAAAAAAATTTCGGTCTACTGGAAAATGATTTTATGCATCACAGGGCTGACTGTCATTATGATAATTTTCAGCTTGTTTCCGCATTTCTGTGACTGGTATGCCGATTCTGTTTATCCGCATCTGTGTGACGGAATCAGCAGACTGACTTCCGGAATTCCCTTCGCACTCGGCGAAATCATGATGTATCTAGGCGCACTGATGCTGCTGTTTTCAGTTGTTTTTCTGCCTTTGCTGTTGATTCTCCGGAAAAAAGCCCGATGGCGGAAGTTTTGCAGTATCTATTACAAGTCGTTCCTGATGCTGCTGGTCTGTATTGTATGTATCTACATCCCGACATGGCTGATTCCGTTCTGCGGTACGGTACTCGGCGAAGGCGATGCCCAGAAAAGAACAGAATTCTCTTACGAAGAAATCAGCCTGCTGATGCAGTATATCATTGACGGCGGTAATGCCGCCGCGGAAGAAATCGAAATTTTATCGGACGGAACTGTTGATTTCCTGTCTGAAACGGAAAGTCAACAGCATATTGCAGAAGCGATGCAGAAATTAACAGGCGAATATCCCCGTCTTGCCGGATATTATCCGCGTGTCAAGCCGGCATTCTGTTCAGATATTCTGGAACGTATGGGAATCTGGGGATATACTTACCCGTTCACAATGGAGCTGACACATAACAAATATGTTTCGCCGATGGATATGCCGGTTCTGAAAGCTCATGAACTCGCGCATCATAAAGGTTATTACAAGGAAAATGAAGCCTGTTTTCTGAGCCAGATTGCCTTAAATGAAAGCGATGACCCGTTTCTGAGACTTTCCGGATTTCAGGAGATGTTCTGGTATATATATGATGATTATGCCGATGCACAAAATGATGTGCTCGAACAATTGATTCGTTCCGGAAAAATTGACCTGCATGTTCCGCTTGAAACCGAAGAAGATGTTCAGAAATATTTCCAGATTTGTGAGGAATTGTTCGGCGAAGAACCTGATTTCAGTGAACGTGCCCATCAGATTATGCATTCAGCTTACAAAATCGAAACGGAAATATACGAAACAGATGCTCATCCGATAGAAGATATTCCGCAGGCGGAAAATGTTATCACTTCCGTTTCCGGAAAAGGATGGGAAATTCAGTCCGAAATTCTACAGGAGAATTCCTACGAGGGATGTGTGTTACTGATTTTACAGTATTATGACGGAAAACTTTATTGAATAAAACCTCCCCTCTCCGGAAAGAGAGGGGAGATTTCTGCTTATCGGCCTAATTTGCGCTTGTTGCCGTTTTCATCCATGATATAAGTATGTTCAAGCTGTTCGGTCAGATTCCGGCGGAAGGCTTTTCGATATTCATTCCGCAGATGGGTTTGTTCCTGTTTTTCTTCTTCGGTAAGGCCTTCGGCCTTTGATTTGCGCGCAAGTTCGTTGATGCGCTCAATTAAACTCTGTTCCAAAATAATCACTCCTGAATCAAAAAAAATGAGCGATGGGGAGAAGCCATCGCTTTCATTGAGATTAAATCAAATAATGGGGGGAATTGGGGGGATTAACAAATTTATTTCAACTCACATGATAGATGAAACTTAAGGGGGAATTTCTTAATCCTCTTATATTGTACCCTGAAAAGCTTAAAGTAATCTTAAAGCGATAGATTTTTTTAAAAAATTTTTTTATAAATTGACAGCTGTTTCCAGTGCGAGCTTCATCATGTTGGTGAATCCCGTCTGACGTTCTTCCGCGGATGTGAATTCATGCCGGAGCGGACAATCTGAAACTGTACAGATGCAGAGTGCTTCTTTTCCGGCTCTTGCGGCATTCATGTAGAGCGCGGCCGATTCCATCTCGATGCCCAGTACATGCATCTTTGCCCATTCTTCCAGAGAATTTGCATCATCATAGAACATATCACTGCAAAACAGATTGCCGGTCTTGACGGGGATGTTTAATTTCTCGGCCGTTTCGGATGCTGTTTTCAGCAGTCGGAAAGAGGCTATCGGCGCATACGTTCCGGACAGACGATACTGCATCGCAAAATTGGAGTTCGTACACGATGCCTGACCGAGTATCACATCACGGAGCTTGACTTCCGGTGCAATGCCTCCGGCCGTGCCGATGCGGATAATGCTTTTGACATCAAAGAAATGATACAGTTCATAAGAATAGATTCCGATAGACGGAATGCCCATTCCGCTCCCCTGTACCGATACCGGAATGCCCTGATATGTTCCTGTATAGCCGAGCATTCCGCGGATTTCGTTGACACATTTCGGATTTTCGAGATAGGTTTCAGCGATGAATTTCGCTCTCAGCGGGTCACCTGGCATGAGCACAACAGGTGCATAATCGCCTTTCTGACCCTGTAAATGCGGTGTAGACATAAAGAACGACCTCCTTTAATAAAATAAATTTATAATTTTAAAATTTTTTCAATCAAAAAACGAAACAGGCATCCCGCAAGATGCAACAGTACCGGCTGAGGGAGCAAAATGAAATACAATACGATATGCATCCCGTTATCCGGCATACCGCTGTCAGGCTCATCGGGCGGAAGGAAATGATACTGAATACTGCCAGCTATCGACAGCAGAAACATCACAGAAATCTGTATCAGAAAGCTGATTTTAACCCGTTCTCTGCCTGCATAATAATAATTATCGCTTTTTCGTTCTCTCATGATGAGAAAATAATACAGTACAATGCATACCAGCCAGAAAAACAGAAATAACTTTTCTTGGCTGACATGCAAATTTCTTTCCAGAAAAAGCAGATTTTCACCTGCAAGAAAAATATTCGCTAATGAAAAACAAACAGATAATATGACTGTAATGATAATATTTTTCTTATCATTTATCATTGATTTTTTTTCCTTTCTGGCCGATTTTGCTTTCCGTGCCGTTTTTCAGACGTTCGATATTGGAACGATGCATGAAAATTATCATAAATGCCATGATGCACAAAAGTCCGAAATGCAGAAATATCTGATTCAGCGTGAATTCCTGATGATGCATGTCATTCCAGAAATACTGCGCGCAGAACGTCACAAACGGACAGCAGGCTGTCGCGATTATCGAAGATAAGCTTACATATTTGGAAATCACCAGCACCAGCGAGAAAATACCAATCAAGATTAAAAATACTCTCCAGTCAAGAATCAGAAAGATGGAAACGCCCACGAGTACGCCCTTTCCGCCCTTGAATCCGTGATACAGAGGGAATACATGCCCCAGAATCGAGAAGATACCGGCAATGCATCCAAGCAGATATAAATCTGTATTTTCTCCGGAAAGCATTCTGCCGAATGTCTGGCTTAACAATACGGCTATCATACCCTTCGATAAGTCCCCGATAAGCGTAATCAGAGCACAGCCCTTTCCGAAACATCGGAGTGTATTTGTCAGGCCTGCGTTACCGCTCCCGAAGTTGCGGACATCCTCATGTTTCAGGAGCTTGACGGTCAGAATCGCCGAATTGATGCTCCCGAACAGATAACCCAGTACTGCTGAAATCAAACAGGAAAGAAGTATCATAAAATTATATTCCTCCTGTTAGTCATCATTCCGGTTGCGTTCGCGGACAATCATCCGGATGGGAGTCCCTTCCATGCCGAATGTCGAGCGAATCTGATTTTCGATATATCTCTGATAAGAGAAATGGAATAAATCCGCTCTGTTGACGAATAACACAAATGTCGGCGGTTTGGAAGATGCCTGTGTCATGTAGTAGATTTTCAGTCTTCTGCCCTTATCGGACGGAGGCTGAACTCTCGCAACGGCATAGGCGAGAATATCATTCAGCATACCGGTGCTGATTCTCATAGAGTTCTGCTGATAAACATGCTTAATCATCTCGAATAATTTTTCGACACGCTGACCGGTTTTCGCCGAGATGAAGATAAACGGCACGTAAGACATGAAACTGAAATCGTTCTCTAACTTCGTCCGGAATTCATTCATAGTTTTATCAGTTTTTTCGACAGCATCCCATTTATTGACGGCTACGATACAGGCCTTGCCCTGTTCGTGAGCGTATCCGGCAACTTTGGAATCCTGTTCGGTGAATCCGGTCGTTGCATCAATCATGATAACGCAGACATCTGCGCGGTCAACGGCCATGTAAGCCCTCAACACGCTGAAATGTTCGATTTTTTCCGTGATTTTGGATTTTCTTCTGATACCGGCGGTATCAATAAAAACATATCTGTCTTCGCCCCGTTCGATAATCGTATCAGTAGCATCACGGGTCGTTCCGGCGATGTCCGAAACGATAACGCGTTCCTCTCCGGCGATGCGGTTAATCAGGGAAGATTTTCCGGCATTCGGCTTGCCGATGACGGCTACACGAATATCAGATTCTTCATAATCATCAATATCGTCATCGGGGAAATACTTGATAATTTCATCCAGCATATCCCCAGTGCCGTGACCGTGAACGGATGAAATCGGGAACGGTTCGCCGATTCCCAGATTATAGAATTCATAGACATCCATAGGGATTTCGCCGAGGGTATCGCATTTATTGACGGCGAGAACGACAGGTTTTCCGGATTTCTGGAGCATATCGGCGACAGCGTAGTCATTGGCAGTGACACCGCTCCGGACATCGGTCACGAAGACAATCACATCCGCATGAGAAATCGCAAGTTCGGCCTGCTGTCTCATGAGGGTAAGCATTTTATCATCTTCCTTAGGCTCGATACCGCCTGTATCGACAACCATGAATTTATGATTGCGCCATTCGCATTTGGAATAGATTCTGTCACGGGTGACCCCTGGGGTATCTTCCACGATAGATAATCTCTGTCCGATTAATTTATTAAATAACGTCGATTTTCCGACATTTGGTCTGCCGACAACGGCAACAACGGGTAACGGCATTGTTATCTCCTCCTTTATCTCATGACTGATATTTCATCAGTTCTTTTGCAAAAAATCTTGTATGATACTGTATTCCGTCTACTGAAATATAATAATAACAGCAGTGATATTTAAAATTCCAGAATATATCTGTAATTTTTCCGATACGCTCCGGATGACGGACAATCCGGACGGTTTCACCGTAGGCAAATTCCGGCGGTTCGGACAGTAACTTTAATTCCATGACGGGAAATTTCAGGCCTCTGACATGTTCCGGCTGAGAAAGAACTGCTGTTTTTTTATCTGTATCCAAATCGAATGCGACTACTTTATCACATAGTTTATTTTCTCGGCTGACTTTGCTGTAAAAGCAGATACCCCACATAGAAA
>JAFUWP010000429.1 GCA_017483405.1 Oscillospiraceae bacterium
CACAAAACAACAGATAATCTAAAGTTCAAAAAAGCATTTACAGTCAGCATTGCGGATGCTGAACATGTGATTGCAAGCGATTATGTCGGTATTGTTTCCGGAAGAAATGAACCGGAGAAGCTCAAACATGCCGGTTTTACTGCAATCAAAAGTGAATTTGTAGATGCTCCTCTTTTCGAGGAATTGCCGCTTACGCTGGAAGTGGAACTGATTGAAGTACTGTCCGGAAATAAATATCTCGGAAAAATCCGGAATGTCAGTGCAGATGAACGCATTCTCGGAGAAGACGGAACAATCAGTCTGGAAAAGTTTTTCCCCATCATATTTGATGCCGTACATCATGGATATTATCGCTTAGGCGAAAAAGTAGGAACAGCTTTCAGTGATGGAAACGCATTGAAGGACTGACGCTGTATTTCAGCTTGAAAATGGTTGGCTTAATCTGATTTCTTTTTAAGATACCTCTTTAATCAAGAACCTTTCCGGAATTTTTAGGATTCCGGAAGGGTTCTTATCATTTAAAACTCTGATTTTTAGTCGGAACGCACAAATTTTATAAAAGCAGACGGATATTGCTGGACTTTCCAAGCAGGTTATGATATAATGATGCTTGTAAGACTGGCATGTCTGCATGATATTTTTTTTCAAATCACATAAAATACACACAATTGTCTGGTATTTTATTAAGTGAGGTGAGAACGATGGAAGTTATGCACTCATGTCATGTGTATCTGTCAGGTATGACCTGTATACAGTGTCAGAATCAAATCCGGAATGCACTGCAATCAGCTGAGGGAATCAGTCAGGTACAAGTCAGCTATCAGAAAGCGGATGCTTTATTTGTATATGACAGTACACGAATATCCTATCAGGAAATTGTTGCTATTATCAGAAATGCAGGATATGATGTCAGAAGAACAACGCAGAATGTTCCGATGAAAAAAATGCTGATTTGTATCACAGCGATTGGAATATTATCCGCTCTGCTGGCATATTCCGGACTGCTGAATCTGCTTGTTCCGTCACAGACGGCAGATTCCGGCATGGGGTATGGTACGCTTTTTATCACCGGACTGCTGACATCTGTACATTGTGTTGCTATGTGCGGAGGCATTCATCTGTCGCAGACTTTGCCCCGTGATGGGAAAAAAGTTTCTTTCCGACCGGCGATTCTGTATAATGCCGGCAGAGTGCTTTCCTATACGCTGACAGGACTGATACTCGGAATAATCGGTTATTTTATCGGCGGAGTTTCCGGAACAGAAATTTCTTCTGTCATACAGGGAATTTTTAAGCTCATCATGGGGATTCTGCTTGTAATGATGGGCATACAGATGCTTGATATTTTTCCTAATCTGAAAAAATACAGTTTTCCGATGCCGAAATTTCTGATAAGAATTCTGGGAAAAACGTCTGCAAAATCCAAAACACTCCTGATGATTGGTTTTCTGAATGGTTTTGTACCATGCGGACCGTTGCAGGCGATGTGGATTGTCGCGCTGGCAGGAGGGAGTCCGTTCAAAGGCATGTTCTCGATGCTGGCATTCAGTCTGGGAACAGTACCCCTGATGCTTGGACTGGGGATATTCATCACCACGATAGGAAAGAAATTTACAGATGCCGTCCGGAATGCCGGTGCAGTCGTTGTCACCGTGATGGGAATTGCTATGCTGGAACAGGGCAGTCATCTCAGCGGAATCATTCCGGAATCTGTCATATATGCATTTCTGACGGGATTGGCACTTCTTGCCATGAGCTTATCAATTCCATTCAGAAGGCAATTCATGAAATATGCAGTTTCGGCAGTCTGTATCCTGCTGACGGCAGGCGGATTCTGGCTGACGGAACATGTTTCCGGAATGCGCACAGCGGAAAATAACGCAAAAATTATTGACGGCGTACAGGTGATTTACAGTAAACTTACTGCCGGAACATATCCGGAAATCACAGTACAGAACGGAATGCCTGTCCGATGGATAATTCAGGCAGATGCGGACAGTATCAACGGATGCAATCAAACCATCATCAGCAAGGAGTTTTCGCTGAATTATACATTTCAGGAAGGGGATAATCTGATTGAATTCACTCCTGTTCAGAGTGGTGATTATCTGTATACCTGCTGGATGGGAATGATAACAGGAACAATTCATGTCACAGAGAAAGGATGATTTTTTATGATGAAATATTTAAGATTTGCAGGAGTACTGATTTTAAGCTGTGTTCTGTTCACAGCCTGCACGGATGTAAACGCTCAGACGGAAAATATTCTGCCGGAACAGACGGCTGATATTTCTTTTGAAACGAGTATTCAATCCGATGAGAATGCTGATTTATCTGAAACAGTTCCGGTGCTTGACTGCTGCGGCAATATCAATATTGACAACAGCAACACAGATGAAAATACTGATTTATCTGAAACAGTTCCGGAGGATGACTGCTGTGGAAGTATAAATATCAGCAGCGGCAATACAGAAACCATTTCAGCACCTCCCGTATGCTGTGACGGGGAATAAAGGAGATAATCACATTATGGAACAATATCAGATTACAGGAATGAGCTGTGCCGCTTGCAGTGCAAGAGTAGAAAAGGCAGTATCTTCTGTAGAAGGGGTAACATCCTGTTCAGTCAGTCTGCTGACAAATTCTATGGGCGTGGAAGGTTCGGCATCTTCTGCTGAAATCATCCATGCTGTCGAAGATGCAGGTTATGGCGCATCTCTGAAAAATGCCGAGAAAAGCAATTCTGCTGATGAAGATGCTCTGACTGACAGAGAAACACCCGTACTCAGGAAAAGACTGATAGCCTCGGTGATTTTTCTGCTTCCGCTGATGTATCTGTCTATGGGGCATATCATGTGGGGATGGCCTCTGCCGGCATGGTTTGACGGAAATCATGTCGCGATGGGATTGGTTCAGCTCCTTCTGACGGCAATCATCATAGTAATCAATCAGAAGTTCTTTATCAGCGGATTCAAAGGCCTGATACATCGCGCACCGAATATGGATACCCTTGTTTCGATGGGTTCAGGAATCTCTTTTCTGTGGAGTGTCTTGGTGCTTTTCGATATGACAAAAGCTGTCGTGAACGGCGATGAAGAAACCGTCATGAACGATATGATGAACTTCTATTTTGAAGCCTCTGCTATGATTCTCACGTTGATAACTGTCGGAAAAATGCTCGAAGCCCGTTCCAAAGGCAAAACGACTGATGCTCTCAAAAATTTGATGAAGCTGTCACCGCAGACCGCCGTGATAGAATCCGGCGGAACAGAAAAAACTATTCCCGTAGGACAAGTCAAGATTGGTGATATTTTTCTGGTTCGTC
>JAFUWP010000036.1 GCA_017483405.1 Oscillospiraceae bacterium
AATTCTGATATTGTCTCCTGATTGGAGGCATCTCCGAAACTCCATTTCACATCCGACAGCGACTGAAAGAAACTGTCATTATTTACTTTTTCGGCATTGTGTCCGAAAGCAAACAATTCATATTCTTTTGTATCAGCCAGATGTTTCAGTGCATATCTGCCGACACTTCCTGCCGCACCTAAAATTCCTATCTTTTTGATAATACCACCGCCTTATTTTTTTGAGTTAGTTTTTGCTAACTATTATTTATAATAATTCATGGCTTTTTCGCCGGTATTCCTGTCGGTTATGAAACTGCATCTGCAAAACAGATACAGTTTCATGCCACAGGCTCAGGATTGAAAAAATGCCATGAGTTTTGAAACATTTTCCTCATTGAGGTCATAATTTTCCAGAACACTTCCCTTTTCCAACTGTACAATATGGTCACAGCAGGACAGGATAAATTCTAAATCATGAGTCACTACAAATACAGTTTTCCCCATTTTGCGAAGTTTAATTAATTCATCAGCAACCTGTTGCATGTGCAGGAGGTCAAGACCGCTTGTAGGTTCATCAAAGAGCATAACAGGCTTTTCCGATGCAATTCCGGATGCGATAGCTGTCCGCTGTTTCTGCCCTCCCGATAATGCCATAGGATGTATTTCAGCATATCCCGAAAGGTCAAGCTGTGCGAGAACAGCAAGAGCATTTTTTTCTTTTTCCGTTTCGGAAACAGTTTTATCTGTCATACTGAGCATTGTTTCTTCTTTTACGCTTTCGGCGAACAGCTGATGATTAACATCCTGCATTATCATATAACAGTGCTGAAGTCTGTCTTTCTGTTTCATGCGTCTGCCCTCGAAACGCATGAAGCCTTTGCATTTTTTTTCGAGTCCGCAGATATTCCTTGCTAATGTGCTTTTTCCTGCACCGTTATGACCTATCACTGCAATCACGCTGTTAGCCGGAACAGTCAGTTCCGGTATGCTGATACCGTGCTTTCCGTCACCGTAGGAAAAACAGAAATCTTCAAGAGAAAGTGTTTTATCAGAATTTTCACGTTTTTGAAGTTCTATTTCAAGGTCATCGAGATGCAGAGGACGTATTCCCAGTTTTTCTGTATCGGAATAGTTCAGTTCTGCTATCTGCTGACGGTTCAGCTCCTGAATCACCACACCGTCAGCCATTATCAGCATTCTGTCAGCGAGTTCGCGCAAAAAAAACAGCCGGTGTTCCGCTATCACGATAGTTTTTCCCTGTTTCTTCCACTGATGCAGTACTTCTTTCAGCTGTCCGATAGCATAAAAATCAAGATTTGAGGATGGTTCATCCAGCACTACGACATCAGGCGAAAGGACATTGATGCCGGCGCAGGCGATAATTTGTTTTTCTCCGCCGGATAATTCAAAGATATTCCGGTCGAGAAGCCGTTGAATTTTCATAGAAGAAGCCGTTTCTTCTATGGAAGACATGATTTCCATAGGGTCACGGCTTTGATTTTCGGCGGCAAAAGCGATTTCATCCGTTGTGTTGACGTTGAAAAACTGCGAACGCGGATTCTGAAAAACACTCCCGACCATCTTAGAAGTATCATAAATAGGCATATCAGAAATATTTTTTCCGTCTATCGTGACAGTACCTGACATATTGCCTTTGTAATAATGCGGTATCAGACCGTTTATCATGCGTGTCAGAGTAGTTTTTCCGCATCCTGAACCGCCGGTCAGCACAATAAATTCACCGTTTTCAATTGTCAGATTCAGGTCAGAAACACCGGCTTTGCTGACAGTATTTCCATCCGCATCAATGATATTATATGAAAACGATACATGATTAAAGTTTATCATTTCTTCACCTAGTATACAAAAAACAGTACCAGTACAATTACAGAACCGGTCATTATCAGCACATCTATCGGGCGGATGCCTATCTGACAGATATGAGTCCGCTTTGTTTCGGTGCTGAGTCCTTTTGTCAATGATGCCGCCGAAAGTTCATCGGCTATGCGTACCGCTGACATCATCAGCGGTACAAGAATATATTCGATATAAACAAGGGGATGTTTGACGGGATGTCCCAGCCCGCGCATTTTCTTGGCATCGGATATTGCTTTGTATTCCTCCGATAAAGTCGGGAAATATCGGAACATGACGGACATCGGTATTGTAATAAAATACGGACAATGCATCCGTTCCATCGCGGTAATGAATTCGCTTACGGATGTAGAATGTACAGTATATCATCCCATCATGTAGCCAGTTCCGAAACGTGTGATAATACCGCATAGCATCATCAGTATGAGATTTCCTGTTCCGCTGATATGGGGAACAATACGGTTTTCACAGAAAATTGCAGCACCCAGCAGAATCACATATACCGCCGCTGACCTGAAATGTTTAATTGTCAGCAGCAAGATAAACGGTACTGCCGCACAAATCGCACGGAGTATGCCCTCAACACCTACTGTCTTGCCGCTTACCATGACAAGAGCTATCGTTACAAGCAGCAGGAGCTTGCTTCTTGGGTCAAGTTTTACGGAAGATTCTTTTTCTTTATCGGCCTGTAAAACAAATTCCATTATGCCATACCTGCTTTGCGGAAGTGTTTTTTCAGCACTTTAGAGCCAAGCAGTCCGCCGACTGCACCGCCGACCAGACACATTGCCACCATTGCGAAGAATACCCATGTAGGTGTATAGCTCATCATGGCATTGACATATTCCTGACCGTATCCGTCAACAATGCTTGCAAAATAATCCTCACGGAAACCGAAGAAAAATGCAATCACCATTCCCAGCAGCCAGCAGCTGAATGTTGCAGAACCTAATACACATGCATTGATACTCTGATAATTTCCTGATTTCAGTACCAGTTCCGTCACGAGGCCTGCACCGATACAGAAAATAAAAATCGGATAGGGATGCCCTGAAATAAACATCAGGATAGCAATAATCACGCTGGTAATGGTAATCATTCCGAAGTGCTTGATTTTGGAATAATACAGCATGAGGGGAATGCCTGCAATGATAGGCCCAATCAGCGGCAGGAATACCATCAGAATCGGAATGAATCCGAGACAAGCTACAGCAAATATCACTGCAAAATACAATGCCGTGAAGACACCTACTGTAATAAGGTCTTTGATTTCAAATTTCTTTTCCATAAAAATGTTCCTTTCTGGTTAGAGTTAGCTAACTCATAAGCATAAGTCATTAAATTTCTTTTTCATTA
>JAFUWP010000430.1 GCA_017483405.1 Oscillospiraceae bacterium
ATAAACTTCATTATAAGTACGCGGATTTTCGGGAAGATTCTGAAAAAGCTGACGGGATTTCTTTTCGCCGAAGATACCGGCGAACAGTTTCCGGAACATGGTGCAGTAATCAGAAAGAATCTGTTCTTCTTCCTGCTCCATAGCGGCGAAAGCTTTTTTCATGCGTTTTTTGGTTTCAGGTTCTTCCGGTTCGAGCCGGAAAGTTCTGCCATTGATAAGCCACTGCATCAGGTATCCTCCGTGAATGTAACAGTCATCCAGTCGTCAGAGGATGCCGCCGTACCGAAGACAGGTTCGCCGCTGGCTTTGAAGTTTCCGGAATGTGTATAAGTATTGGCATCGCCGCCCTCGGATTCCGGAATAATGGCATAATCTCGCTTGACGGCTTCGCTGGTATCGACATCCACCCAAATCATACTTCTTTTGGCATCGTTGCCGATGAGTTCCTTGTTGCTGATTTTGGCAATGTCGTCTAATACTGCATTGTCGCGGTATCTGTCAAATGCATAGCTGACAGACTCAAAGTAACCGACAATATCGGAGCGTTTGAATTTTTCATCAACGTATTTTCTCTCGTTTTCTTCGGGGTTCTTATTTTTGGTGAGTTCAGTAAAGTACTGCATTCTGCGATAAACGACAGTGCCGCCCTCGATAGGTACGCCATAGAAACCTAGCATTTTATGGCGGGGAACAATTGTTTCAACTGTAACAGGCATAATAAAAAGGCCTCCTTAGTCCTGATAGACAAGATTTAACTGCATCTGATAGCGTGCCGTATCGGCATCGGAATCGAACACATAATCATTCTGCTGAATTTCGATGAAAGCGGCAGTTCTGCCGTCAAGGAACTGATTCAGAACATCGGTTTGTGTATGCAGAATCCAGTCTTTAAAGTTTTCGTAAAAAGTAGAATTTTCTGTCAGCTGGCTGATGTCAGCCGAATACACCTCACGGCTGGCGAACAGAAATTGAAACTGCCGCAGTCCGCCGCCGTCGGTGTAGCGTTTATAAAAAGGGTCGCACGGCACGGATTCGATGACATACTCTGTTGCATCCGTGCTCAGATAGTCAATCATCAGCGCACCGTCTTTGAGTTCTGGGAACGTCATGATAAAATCGCGGACACATTCAATGATAGGTTTCATGAAAATGTCCTCCTTGTGCCGTTCAGAATTTTTTCCTTGTTGCCGGATTTCATGCGGCTGAACCAGAATTTTCCCTGTTTGCCGTTCTTGGCTCTGCCCTTGTAGTAGCGTGGTTTTGCATAAGGAGCGGTATACTTGACAACACCAGAGCCGATTTTTGTGCCTGCCCAGCCGGACTGCCGGAGTTTTCCGGTTTTGAGAGGTACAAACGGCTCAGAAAGTCTTAGTACTTCATGGTCAACATATTCCTGCGCGTTCCGGAACTGCTGTTTTCTTTGGTTTACGGCGGCACGGTTCAGCGCAAAAGACGCTTGAAAAGAAATCATTCTGCAATCACCTCGATGTGCATCATAGCCGGCAGAAGATAGCGGAAATCCTTGACCTGCATCACTGTCAGAGCAGTATCAGGCGGCTTTTCATCCGGAACACTGCCGGAAAGAAGTTTGTCATCCGGTTTTGGCAGATAGGTGACAGAGCTCGCCGGAGCGGCGAGAAAGACACTGTTTTTCGGTGTGCGTGACCTGCCGTCAGTTTCCTGCCCTCTGGTTTCCTGCCAGTAAGATGCGCCCAGCTCATGGCGGACATAAGCCGGCGCACGGTCGATGATGACTTTTTCCCAGACAGTGACGGCCTCCGCATTGGTCGGAAATCTCATGTTTCACTCTCCTTTGCAGATGCCCACAGCTCAACAGCACCGTAAGTCTGAGAGCGGTACAAGCCTAGTTCTTTGAGTTCGTTCCGGAGAAAATACAGACTCTGACCAGGGTTGAAGAAAGTCTGCTGTACAGTATACGCGCCGAGTGTCTGACTGCCCTGCACGATGCCGTCCTGACCGGTATTGGATGCGCTGTCAAGTGCTCTTGCAACTGCCTGCACGATAACCGACTTGACGGCAAGCGCATAGTCTGCGCCGGCCGTTTCATCAGCGATAAGTGCATCGATGTCTTTGTTGACATTTCGGGCGATAAGCCGGAGACGTGCCGAGCTTTGTGTCAGGAGAGTCTGAGCAGTTTCTTCCTGCGCGGCAGACAGCGGATAGCCTGCCGCGCGGATGTCACTGATTTCTGCATAGTTGGTCATAAGGCATCACCGTCAGGAAGCAATGTCAGAAGCCTTTACGGTCACATAAGCGGCGGCGGCAACGGCATTATTATCAAGATTAACAATTTCCAGCACATCCCCTTCGGAAACGGCGATTGCTGTCGTACCGGAAGTCAGGGCAGTGCCGGCATAATCCGTATCGGATGTGCCGTAGGCGGCTCTTTGAGACGGATTGAGCTTATAAGCGTAAACCGTTCCGGTATTGCCGGCGGTGACAGTGACAACAGTTTTTCCGGCCGAACCGCTGCCGGAGGCAGGAGCGAGGGAAACAGTCAGACTTCCAGGGGCATAAACGGCGCGGATAGCGGCACTGCGGAGCACTTTATGGCCGTAGACGCGTCTGCCCTGAATGGCACACGCGCCGATATAGTTTCCGGACTGCGCCAAATCCTGAACGTGAACGCCGACCGCCCATTCAGAGGCTCTTGTAGCGAAT
>JAFUWP010000431.1 GCA_017483405.1 Oscillospiraceae bacterium
TCCGGAAACGGTCAGCGAAGCAGATGCTCCTGTTCCGGAAACGAATCCTGTTCCGGAGGAAACCAAACCGCAGGGATTTGAAAATCATGGCGAAATCATCGAAGATGAGACATCCGCCGGATATGATTTCACCATGACAGCGTATTATCAGGGAAATCAGGTCGAACTGCCTGACCCTGCGAGCTTTGTCGCACTGGCCGAGATGTATCTGAATCAGGAAGATGCGCTGAATCAGTATGCTGACGGCCTTATCGAGAGCAATGCCCAGCAGAACGGCACTTATATCGATATTTCCTATCTGGATGCCTACGAAAAGGACGGCAAGATACTGACATTCACAAACGGCGAAACCTTCAAGAGCTACGGACTGACGATTCTCATCGATGGCGATACCGAACAGCTGATTATCAACAATGACGGCTACAGAAATGTTTATGTTCTGCCAAAAGTCGTGAAAGATGAACTCAATCTCCGTTTGATGATGCTCGATGAATAAGCATAAAAACAGGAACAGCCTGAAAAGACTGTTCCTGTTTTTTTATCTATTGAAAGGTGATATTATGAAGAAGATTGCTTGTTAAGGGGAGAATCAGCCAGCCTGCTGTTCTCTGTCATGGCCAAAGTTAGCCGTCTGATTTGCCTGAGCGGTATCATCCTGACCGGAATTGTTCTGACGGTCTTTCATGCCTTTGCCGGCTTTCATCTGAGAGCGGTCGATTTCGCCGTTTTCATCGGTCGGAAGCTCGAAGCCGTCAGGCATCTGACCTCCGCGGAAACCGCCCTGACCGCCCTGCATCTGAGAGGGGTCGAAATTTTCGGGTGTTATGACATCGCCGTTTTCATCGGTAGGGAGTTCCATACCTTCGGGAAGGGTGATTTCACCATTTTCATCAGTCGGGAGTTCCATCTGACCACCGAAACCGCCTCCCATACGTCCGCCGCCGAAGCCGCCGCCCATCATGCCTTTCGCTGTGCCGATGAAGCTGACAGAATCATCGAGGGTGACAGAACCGGATTCCGTACCGTCATTCTGATAAGAACCTGTTGTATATAAGCCATTTTCATGACTTGCGGTAGATGTGCCGTTCAGATAGAGGGTGTACGTCTTTCCGGATTCGAGCACATCACTGCTGAATACTACGGAATTGAACTGCTTGGAAGGGGCAAAGCTGGTGATTTCGTTTCCGTCCTCATCGCAGATAGTTACGAGAGTATTGGCATTCTGATAGTTATCAAGAGTGATGACAATGACATTCTGAGAGGCATCATCGGGATATTCAGCCATGCCGGAACTTCCGGCGGCGAACAGGAAACCGCCTGTCACGCTGATGCCGTTATTGGAATCGAGTGCGCCGTTTCCGTCATTGGTAGGGCCATCCACGAGGACAGTACCGCCGCTGATGGTCATAGAGCCATTGGAATCGAGGCCGTCACCATCGGCATTGACATAGACATAACCGCCGGAGATTTCGAGAGAACAGCTGACAGCGTTGCCCATCGCACCTTGTTCCGAGCCGTCACTTGCGTTGAATCCGTCATCGGAGGAAGTCAGATTGATTGTACCGCCGGAAACCAGAATATCAGATGCTTCAATCCCTTCATAAGATTGCGTGATGTTCACGATGCCATCAGAGATAGTCAAATCGGCATCGGCATGGAGAGCCTTGTCACCTGCGGCGATGTTGAATTCACCGCCCGTGATGTACAGGCTGTTATTGGAATGAAGTGCATCATCAGCGGTATTGAATTTGAACGAACCGCCGGAGATATAGAGCATCGAACCGGCTTTGATGCCTTTGATACTGATGGTATCTTCTTCGGTAGTTTCGGAAGAAGTTGTATTTGTGGGAGCATCACCGGAGGGCATATCGGCCGGAGCATCACCGGAGGGCATATCGGCCGGAGCATCACCGGAAGGCATATCGGCCGGAGCATCGCCGGAAGGCATATCGGCCGGAGCATCACCGGAAGGCATATCAGCCGGAGCATTGCCGGAAGGCATATCAGCTGGAGCATTGTTATCGGAATTCTGCATATCCCAGCCGCCGCGGCCGCCGCCGAATCCACCGAATCCGCCGCCCATACCAAAATCATCATGTTTTTGTTCGGCATTGGCAGTACCGCCGCCGGATGTGATGTCGAAATCACCATTTTCGATGATGAGTTCTGATTCTGCCTGCATACCGTCTTCTTCGGCATTGATGGTGAAGTTTCCGTTCCGGATGTAGATGAAGCCCATGCCTTCATCAGTCGTATTGCTGGCTTTGAGGCCGTCTCCGCCGGATGTGATATTAAATGTGCCGTCATAGATAGCGATATAGTCTTTGCCCTTGATGCCCGTACCAACGGAATTGACCGTGATATTTCCGGCAGTAACGGCCAAATCATCTTTACAGGTGATGCCTTCATCTTCGTTGCCGTTGACAGTCAAAGAGCCTGTTCCGTTGATGGTCAGGCTGTCGGCACTGTAGATAGCCGCGCCGTCAGTCGTTTCATCGGAATAGCCTGTACCATCAGAAACGGTATTTTCTGAACCATCCGCAAGGGTGATGAATACTTTCTTAGCGTTTTCGACATAGATGGCTGAACCTGTCGAGCAGGAAATATTTGCCTGATTCAGCACAAGCTGAACTTTTCCTTCGGTATTGATGCGAATCTGACCGTCTTTGAGTGTTCCAGTGAGTTCGTAAGTGCCTTCGCCGGTGATAGTCAGAACGGAATCAGTCACTTCATTGAGATTGATAGTTTCTGTAATTTCGTAATCAGTTCTCAGGTCGCGTTCGGTGAACAGACTGCTGATGTCTGTTGAATAGGGAACACCTTCGGCGGAAAGATTGCTGACCGGAGAGGCACTGACAGCATCGGTATTATCGGAGCTGTTATCTGCGAGGCTGGCAGTGAGTTCAGTAGTGAGTTCATCGGAAGTTTCCGCAACGGAAGAAGTTTCTTCCTGAGAGTTGCTGACTTCTGCGGAATTGAGACTGCATCCTGTCATAAGGAGCATAAAAGCAGCCGCTGCTGCGAACATGCTGTTTACATTTTTTTTCTGATTTTTCATAAAATACACCGCTTTCTAAAAATTGCCCAATTCCGTAGATGATTTTTTTATTTCTGTATCTCTATGTTTTGTATTATACAGGCTGAATATGTTCATTTTGTGATAATTTGCAAAAAGCAAAGTTAAAAGCGGAAAAAAATTACATTATGAAATGGTGTTCCAAACGGGGTCATCACCTGTACCCTGAGCGGCGGCATATTTGAGAACAGCGGCGGCATCGGAGGCATCGAGAGCGGAATTGACTGCGCCTTCGCCGTCAATATCGGCGAGGAAGAAGGCGAACTGTTCCGCGATGGCATCAGAACCATCAGTAAGGGATGCATTTCCGCCTGAACCCTGCGCGGCGGCATATTTCAGAATCAGAGAGGCATCCGAGGCATTGACATTACCATTGCAGTCGGCATCGCCTTTGAGTCCGATACGGTATTCGAGTGCGGCATCACTGCCCTGACTGTTCTGCACGTTCATGCCTTCAAACGAGAGGGCGGAATGCAGAA
>JAFUWP010000432.1 GCA_017483405.1 Oscillospiraceae bacterium
ACAGCGCACTTTTTCTCCGCCGGAGAGTACTTCGACTGACTTGTAAACGTCATCGCCGGAGAACAGCATCCGACCCAGAAAACCTCTGAGGTATGTTTCGGTCTGGTCTTTTACTGCGAACTGTTGCATCCATGAAATCAGATTCAAGGGACAGCCGTCAAAATATCGGGAGTGGTCAACAGGGAAGTAGGACACCGAAGTCGAGACTCCCCATTTAAAGCTCCCCTCGTCAGGGGTATCTTCTTCCATCAGGATTTTCATCAGCATCGTGATTGCCTGCTCGCTCTCGCCGACAAATGCGACTTTGTCCGTCCGTCCGATGGTGAAAGATATATTGTTTAACAGCTTTATGCCGTCAACAGTCTTGCTGAGAATTTTCACTTCCAGAACATCTTTTCCGAGTTCCCTGTCGGCCTCAAAGCCGATATAAGGATAACGCCGGCTGGATGCAGGCATTTCTTCGACAGTCAGCTTTTCCAGAAGCTTGCGTCTTGCGGTAGCCTGTCCGGATTTGGATTTATTGGCTGAAAAGCGTTCGATAAAGGATTTCAGCTCTTTGATTTTTTCTTCGGTTTTCTTGTTCTGCTGTTTCTGGAGTCTCTGCATCATCTGGCTGGATTCGTACCAGAAGGCATAGTTGCCGACATACATCTTGATTCTGGTGTAGTCAATATCGACAGTATGGGTGCAGACGTTGTTTAAGAAATGTCTGTCATGTGAAACCACGATGACAGTGCCGAAATATTCGGCAAGAAAGCCCTCCAGCCAGCGGATAGCTTCAATATCAAGATGGTTGGTCGGTTCATCCAGCAGGATAATATCCGGATTGCCGAACAGTGCCTGTGCCAGCAGAATTTTGACTTTTTCATTGCCGGAAAGGCCTTCCATCTGGGAATACAGCAAATCTTCCGGAAGTCCGAGCCCCTGCAATAATTTAGAGGCATCGGATTCAGCTTCCCAGCCGTTGAGTTCGGCGAATTCGGCTTCGAGTTCCGAGGCGAGTACGCCGTCTTCTTCGGAGAAGTCTTCTTTTGCATAAAGAGCATCTTTCTGCTGTATAATTTCATATAAACGGGCATTGCCCATCAGAACGGTATCCAGTACGGAATACTGGTCATAAGCGAAATGGTCTTGTTTCAGGACGCTGATGCGCCGACCCTTATCGACAGTGACTTCTCCGGTAGTGGGTTCGAGTTCTCCGCACAGAATCTTGAGAAATGTAGACTTGCCTGCGCCGTTTGCGCCGATGACACCATAGCAGTTTCCGCCGGTGAATTTCAGGTTAACATCTTTGAACAGGACAGAACCCCCGAAAGAAAGGCTCACATTCGTGACTGTAATCATAAATCCAAAAGCTCCTTGCTGTTTGATAATAAATTAAGATATATTCAAGATATATTATCAATAGTATAACATAAACCGGAACAGAAAAACAATTTGCAAAAACGCAGAAAAATACTTGCAATTTCTGTAAAAATATGTTATAATAATACAAATGCAGATACAGAAAGGAGCATTGCTTTATGTTTCATGTCACCGTAAAAGGCGGTTATCTTCCGCAGGAAGAAATTGATTCCTATATCTTCTATACCAAGAAGAAGTACGGCACACTTCTGCCGGAACAGCTCGAAATTATTTTAGAAGTTGACGGCGAATATGTCAATATTTATTACAATCCGCTGTTCCGGTTTGAGGCCTACCGCAGTACCGACTATCTTGTGAACGATGCCGGAAAACTGAATGCTTCTAAATATGCCGAATTGCAGGACAGAACAGTCAATGCCGTGGAATGATGCACTTTATCCGATTTGTGAATACACTCTCGATGCGCTCTCACGTACAGAGATAAAACGGCCTGTTTTCAGCTGTAAACGGAGTTTGTCCGTCAGCAGGGCGATAAATTCGGAATTGGTCGGCTTGCCCTTGCAGGTGTTGACCGTATATCCGAAGAATGAATTCAGAATATCGAGGTCGCCTCTGTCCCATGCAATTTCGATAGCGTGGCGGATAGCACGTTCTACTCTTGAGGATGTTGTGTTGAATTTCTGGGCAACGGTCGGATATAACAGCTTTGTCACGCTGTCCAGAAGTTCCGGCGCATCAATCGAGAGAATAATCGCTGTCCGCAGATAATGATAACCCTTGATATGTGCCGGTACACCTAACTGATGAATCATATCCGTCACGACAATTTCAAGATTATCTTCCTGATTTTTCTTGCTCTTAGGTGCGGTCAGCGAGAGAATCCGCTCCGCAAGAACGGCAACATCAAACGGCTTGAGCATGAAATATGCCGCGCCGAGTTCCATAATCTGCCGTTCGACAAACTGGTTATCATAAGAAGATGTTACAATAAATGCCGGAAAATGTTCAGCTTCTGCTTTGGTTCGCTTAATCAGTTCGATAGCATCCATGTGCGGCATCACGCTGTCGATAACGACAACATCCGGTCTTTCTTCCAGAATTGTATTTAAAACAACATTGCCGTCCTTGCGTCTTGTGACTGCATACAGTCCGTATCCGCGCAGGGCACTTGCTGTTGTGATGCCATAATCAACGGTATCGTCCCCGATAATCACTTTAATCTTATCAGTCATGTATCTTCCTCCTTCGCTCTACATATCCATATTAACATAACTTGGCCGAAAAGACAATAGGAGAAACGGGTGATTTTTGTCGAATATTGTTTTTTTATGTACCTGCTGTTTTAGAATTTATAAATATGCATATTATACATGAAAACATGTATAATTATGCATATAAACAGTTCTTAAAAATTTTTCTTGTATAATTATGCAAAAAGCTCTTGACATTACAGAACAAATGGTGTATAATAAAAGCAATCAGAACTGTATTTTTTAAAAAGTACAGTTTATTCATAAACAGGAGGATTTTTATCATGGCAAAAGAAATCAAAAAAGTAGTGCTTGCATATTCCGGCGGACTGGATACTTCCATCATCATTCCGTGGCTGAAGGAAAATTACAATAACTGCGAAGTCATCGCCGTTTCCGGTAATGTCGGACAGGGTACGGAACTCGATGGTCTGGAAGAAAAAGCCCTCAAAACAGGCGCATCCAAACTCTATATCGAAGACCTGACAGAAGAATTCATCACTGATTATGTATTCCCGACTGTACAGGCCGGCGCAATCTACGAAAACAGATACATGCTCGGCACATCCTTTGCACGTCCGATTATCGCTAAGAGAATCGCTGAAATCGCCCTCAAGGAAGGTGCGGACGCTATCTGCCACGGATGCACCGGCAAGGGCAATGACCAAGTTCGTTTTGAACTCGCTATCAAGGCATTCGCTCCCGATATGCAGATTATCGCTCCGTGGAGAATCTGGAATATCAAGTCCCGTGACGAAGAAATCGACTATGCCGAAGCACATAACATTCCGCTGAAGATTAACAGAGAAAC
>JAFUWP010000433.1 GCA_017483405.1 Oscillospiraceae bacterium
CATCAGAAGCAAAACGCTCCCCGATGCGAAAGTCATTCTGGTAATGCCTAATACTCCCCTGCTCCTCGGTGCAGGCGCATCTGCACTGGCAAAATCTGAACCCACTACGGATGAAGAATTCCAGACTGTATGCAGTATTTTCAATGCCTGCGGTATTTCTGCCCAGCTCCCAGAAAATAAAATGAAAGAAATCATCGCCATTAACGGGAACAGTCCGGCATTTATCTATCTGTTCGCGAAAGCATTTGTGGATTATGCCGGAAAAGAAGGCATCTCTCAGGATGTCGCCCTTCCGCTGTTCGCTCAGAGTTTAATCGGCTCTGCAAAAATGCTGACCGATTCCGGCTATTCTATAGAAGAATTAATCAAGATGGTTTCTTCCCCCGGGGGGACAACTCTCGCCGGCCTCGATGAACTCTATCAGGGCAAACTCGAAGAAACTGTCGATAAGGCCTGCACTGCCTGCACAAAACGCGCTTACGAACTGTCGAAATAATCTGTCATAACCTTCCGGACATGCTCATAAACTGTATTAACAATACAGGAGGAACTGCACATGAACCGGATACATCAAAGAAACATCCAGATTATTTTATTATTTCTGATTCTGCTTGCCGGAACTGCCGCCGGCAGTCTGCTTTGTGAACGGCATCCGGAGTGGATGCTCTGGAATAATATGACCTTCCGGCAGGGTATGGGCATTCTGACGGAATACAGATTTTATTGCATCGCCGCGCCGTTGTTCTGGATGGCAGTCACGGCCGCGCTCGGACTTTCAGCGACAGGACTTCCGCTCGTGCCGTGTGTGCTGTTCCTCAGAGGAATGGCATTCGGGTCGGTGATGGTACGGCTCTATGCTGAAAATCAGTTTGCTGAAATCGGAAAATCCCTTCTGCTGATACTGCCTTATGCTTACGGAATATCGTTTGTGATGCTGTTCGGCGCACGGGAAGCACTCCGCTTTTCGGTACAGATTACCGGCCTGCTCTGCGACAGAACGCAGGAGGAAGAAACTTCTGTCAAATTATATATCATACGTTTTTCAGTATTATTTATTTTTACAGCAATACTCGGCATATTGCAGAATTTCCTGCTGAAAAACTTCACCTGAAAGGACTGATGTGAGATTCTATGAGTTTATTCGGAAATTATGAAAAATCCGGCGCAGGCATCGCCAAAAATGCGCCTAAGAAAAAGCCGTTTTTCCGTTACTGGGAACTGGCTTTCGGAAAATTCTGGAAAATTATCGAAATTAATATGCTGATGGCCGCGGCTTTTCTGCCTTTGATACTGGCGGCAGTCGTGATTTATTATTTCATTCAGGATTATACCGGCACGGCAATGCTGATTGCCGCCGGATTCGTGGTATTATTTGCAGTATGTTTCGGGCCGGTGATGGCAGGATGTACCAAAATCCTGAGAAATTTCTCACTCGAAAAGCCGACTTTCATGATGGATACATTCTTTAAAACCTTCCGGAGCTGTTTCAGACAGGCCTGTCTGATGGGTATTATTGATTTGGTCATGGCGGCATCGGTCGTGAGCAGTTTCTATGTCTATCCGAAAATGATTGCACAAATCCGTGAAGAAGGCATCGGCGGAGAGGGATTTTATTATGTTCTGTTCATCCTGACACTTAGCATCGCGATTGTCATC
>JAFUWP010000434.1 GCA_017483405.1 Oscillospiraceae bacterium
ATCATTTTTCTGATTTTTTTCAGAGAAATCCTGATGCCTCTGTCTGTTATCTTGTGCCGGTTTTCTCCAGTCAGAAACTGTTCGGATATATGGCGATTCTCTATCAGACACCGGAAAGCTATGACAATAGTTTCCGATACTGGCTGAAATCCGTCACAACCGGACTCGAATTCTTACAGCTGAAAAATGACATCCGCTGTCTTCTGGGATGTCAGAACCTTTCGGAATACCGTAATAACCTGACACAGTTATATAACGAAAAAGGACTGAAACGAACATTCAGTGTCATTTCTGTCCATGATAACAAGAAATTATATTTCGTCATGCTGAAAATATGTCTGTATCAGGATGAAATTACCAATATCGAAAACGGAAGAAAAACAGAGGCAATTCTTAGTGCTTCAAAAGCCGTCAGCCGATTTTGCAGAAATCATGACATCGCCGGACAAATCAGCGAAACTGTTTTCGTCTGTCTGGTACAGAGCAGTGCGGATGCTGATATGCTCGCCGATGCCCTGTCCGCTTTGCTGATACAGGAATCAACTTATATGCATTACGGCGGTATGGATTCTTTTATCTGTTCTGCCGTACCGTGCGGAGAAAAATCCTTTTCCGAACTGATGACACTCTGCACCGAACAATGCGATACTAAATACAATCTGCTTTCTGAACGGCGCAGAACTAATTATTATTTACAGCTCCTTCCCGTGCGGAACAGAATTTATCTTTCTCCGGAAATCACATTCATGCAGGATAAAAATCTGATTCCGGATGAAATGAAAAATATTTTTCGTCTGTATTACAAACGCTGTTTCGGAGTGAGTTTTCATCAGGACTGCATCATCGCGCGGATTGCAAGAGCAAAATATTATCTTCTGACAACTTCTGATAATTTATCCGATATTGCTGAAAAATGCGGATATATCGACAATAAATATTTCCTGCGCCAGTTTTCAGCCAATACCGGAATTCCGGCACTCCGATACAGAAATCTCATGAAAGAACAGACTGTATCATAACTGAAAGAAAACATCCTCCCTTGTATTTTCATGCAAAGGAGGATACTTTCAGTATTTATTTCAGGATGTTTTTCACATGCTTCATGCAGAGAACTGCACAAATCTTTCCGAAATTTTCCGTTTTTTTGACGGTTTCATATTCTTCCAGAACGCAGTCTTCATAACACGCTTTCGGAAGAAATTTCTGAATCAGCGGAATATCACATCTGCTCGGATGTTCCGGAATCTGATTGTTTTCAATCATTTTCAGGAGAAGTTTCCGGACACGGTTTTCCGTTACGATAGCCGCGGCCTGCTCCATGCTGGATGCATCCGGCTGATGATTCCGCGTTTTAGGAGTTCGGCTTCTTTGTTTCCGATTTCTGTTTTCTATCTGTACTTCTGAAAACTGTTCTGCAACAATTTTCAGATATTCCGGCATATTCGGTATCCGGTCGGGAGAGGCTTTCTGTAATTTGATAACAATCCCTTCTCCGCAGGGGGATGCCTGCATCTTTGTAATGCCAACAAATTTTCTGATTTCATCCCATGATGTGAATGTTCCCTGATATAACAAAGGAACTGTCCGAAGACCAAGTGCTTCGGCGGCCTTTGTCATCTGTTCATGCGTACAGTATGTTTCGGTTTCGGTATCATAGAGGTCAAATACATAATATTTCTGATATGCCGATTCCGGATACCGCACTGTATGCCGGAGAAGCCATTCTCCGAACAGAATATATCTCGTACCAAGTACTTTACGGAACTGTTCCGGATTCAGAGAATGAACAAAATCCCAGAATCCGCGGAGCGTATTCGAGCTGTTAAGCTGTTGATTCCGCGAAAATGCCAGAAGTGTATCCGTTTCGGCATCATATCGGATGGAGGCATTAGAACCGTCAATCTTTTCCGTGATGGTAATCACATCACCAACGGAAAAACAAATTTCATATTCTTCCTTCAGACGTTCGATTTTGAGATATTTTTTCATATTCATGATACAGATACTCCTTTCTGATTTATCATTCATCTTCAAAGCGGATTCTTGCGCTGACATATTCCGGATTCTTAGAGAAAACAGGAATTTCACTATCAATTATCCAGCCATTCCGGACATAACCGTCATGCTGTTCGAGTTTCCGGATGCAACAGCTTCCTCTTTGCTGTTCTATAGGCATGGCATTCCAGTCGATATTTTTTTCAGTAAGAAGTTTTTCTTTTAATCTGGTGCAGTTCAGTCCGTGAATCTGTTTCGGAGAAAAATTCGCCTGTGCCGTTGCTTCTATCGAATTACGGATAGCATCCTGCTGTCTCCAGACAAGACAGTTATTGACTTCTTCTTTCGGAATGGAGAAAACTCTCGAATCAAACAGTGCTTCTTTATGAAGTGCTCTTTTCAATGCCTGAATTCTCTTTTGCTGAGAGTCATCCTGACAATGCGCCTCGATGTATTCCATCGCAAGCGGCGAAAAAATCGTATTGAAATATAATGTCGCGGCCGCCGCGGAAACAGATGTCATCTTCTGAATCCTGTATCCGAACCACGGCTGTGTGTCAAGTGTCTGATAATCACACAGAATCAGTGTGATTTCATCCGATTGGGTATAACCCAGAACACAGCCTTGGATACTTTCACAGAGCATTTTCATAGTTGTCTGCATCGTCATCATCAGAAGGGAATCAAACGGCCTGTCAAATCCTTTCGTAAATGAATGAAATGCTTTTCCGTCCAAGCGCAGAATCACAGGGAGTCTGCGCGTCAGATAACCGGAAGAAACTGATTCATAGCGTTTCATTCTTTCAGCGAGCGTTTCTTTATTCGGCATCGAATTCCCTCCTTTCAGGATTGATGAGTGTCTGCACGATAACGCGGTTTCCTTCAACCGTAACGGAACATAATTCCAGTTCGGACAGCCAGCGATTTTCGTAAATACTGAATATACCCGTCAGATTTTCTTTCTGAACTTTCAGACAGCCGCCGGTAAGCAGTTCAATACTATCGAAAATGCCTTCTAACAGAGTTTCTTTTGATTCTGTCTGCATTACGGAAAAATATTTCTGCTGTTTCTGTGTATCCTCCTGCTGAGGAAGATGTTTCCAGAGGCAGACCGTCCGGAAACTAATCACATCTGCATCATCCCATTCCAGAGATGTCAGCAGAGAGCCATCAGGGAGCATAATGGATTTTTTTCCGTCTTTTGTAACTGTCATGCAGATTGTGTAATATTTTTCGGATGGAATTTCGATTTCATCCCAGACAGCCGGAGAAAGCAGTGTTCCGTCAGCATCGGCAATTCCGTATTGATTTTCTTTTTTGAGAAGATATAAATCCAGCTTTTTAAGATAGTTAATTTCCTGATAAACAACCGGAAGAATTTCACGGAAATTGTAGTCGATAAGCCCTGATTTTCTGTTCCTGTCACTCAAGATAATACGGTTTTCTGAAACATTTTTTGCATCTGTTCTGTAATAAATCGGGCTGAGTTCTGCGGTTTGCAGATTTATCAGTCTGCACATATCAGAACGCTCCGTACAAATTTTATAAATCTGCGTACAGATTTCAGAAAGCTCATTTGTCCGTTTTTCAGGAAAAAGGCAGTATGTCCTATCCTCCCATAAAAATCCGGTTTTCCCGTCTTTATAGAATCTGTATGGTGTTACCCATACCGGCTGACCAACTGTAAATTGTTCAATACAGGAAAATTCTTCAGTATCGCTCTCTTTTCTGAAACGGCACAGCTCCTTGCTCTGAACAAAGTCATACAATCCGATTTCTTCATTCTGGGAAAATGCCACAATATCACCGGACACATTTCCGAATTTCATATTCAAAGGGAAACTGAAAATCGTTTTCTGAGGTGTGATAAGTGCTTTCCGCGCTCTGCCGTTATGGAACAGCATAACTTCAAAAGCACCTGCTGTAATAGGATGAACGCTTTCCGACACATAACATTCTGCGATTTCTTCCCTCCATTTTGTGCCCTTCATGCGCAAATCATCCAGACGATAAACAGAAGAACTGAAATATTTTACACTGCGTTTCGCCAGAACCAGCTTATCATGAATGATAAAAGCGGAATCGGCTTTTTTAATTTTCAGAACTGCGCTCATATCTCTGGAGATAATAATATTTTCCTCTTTATCAGCAGTTTCGAGAATACGTGTGCAGTTCAGTTCGCTGATTGGGAGTCCGGTATCTTCATTCCATGCAGATACCTGCAAATTCTCATCTACAGCGATAAGACAGTTTATTTTTCCGTAATGTCTGTCGACCGCAATATAGCATTTGTCTTCGGTTTCTTTCAGGCCTTCGATGCAATAAAAGCCATCTTTATAGTAATAATTCATATCAATTCCTCCTTAATGTTGATGATTCTGATTTTTCCTGTTTCGAGAAAATGAATTCTGATAGTATCGTCTTCTTCGGAAATATGACAGAGTGCCATTTCCGAAACAAATTTTTTCTTTACAACATCGAACACCGCGGACAGTCCATCTTTATGAACGGAGATATATCCTGACGGAAGCCCCTGTATCTCATCAAAATCTCCTTCAAGAACTGTTTCTTTCGTATAGATGTTGATACAGCATACAGAAGATTTTTCTTGCTTTTCCTTATCCGGATATTTACGGAAACACATCACGGTTTTATTGATTCCAATGATTGCTTCTCCGTAAAACGGCTCGCAGACAAGACGGCCATCAGGTGTCATGAACGCCATTTTTTCTCCCGTATAAACAACAATAGAATCATAATTTCCGGTATCATTGGCAGACATTCTGTCCCAGATAACAGGAGAAACAATATTTCCGTTTCTGCCTGCCCTGCCGAATTTCTCACCTTTTCGCAGAATGTAAGTCTGATTTTTATGAACATATTGAATATGGTCATATTCCGGCGGAAAGATAACTTCCAGATTCCGATTCAGAAGACCTT
This sequence comes from Oscillospiraceae bacterium, assembly GCA_017483405.1. Taxonomy (GTDB): domain Bacteria; phylum Bacillota; class Clostridia; order Oscillospirales; family Ruminococcaceae; genus UBA3855. Next base: position 4,936 of record JAFUWP010000434.1, read on the forward strand.
TTTTCCCGTTCTTTTCCACAAAGAAATGATTACGAATCTCACAAGGTATTTCAATCCCCGAATAGCAGTCACTTTTCCTTCCGGTCTGCACATTTATCAGAAAATACATATTTTCTTGGTTTCTCACCTTTAAACATCCGCCATACTGATATGCCGCCCCTGTTCTGTTCCGGACATATTCCTGAATTTTATGCAACTGTCCGCCATAATAGTAGAGTTCCGCATTATACCATAATGTGCCTGTTTCAAGAAACTCATGTCTCGGAAATTCTGCCGTGCGGAAAAGTTCTTTTCCGGATGCCGCATCATAAACAGCATAGTAACTGCCTTCCTGAAAAACGGCTTGTTCTGTACTCACATCAAAATCGCGAAATTCTGCGGATGCCGGAAGTTCCATCACTTTGCCTGATAATGTTGCAAGTACCTGACAGAGACGGCCTTTTTTTACAGTCATACCCAGATAAGCAGTCTCGCCAAGATGGTTCGTATTTCTTTCTAGGATGCTTTCAAAACCGGAAATCATTTCCTCCCATGATGTACCGTTTTTGCTTAGATGATAAACATCTCTCCCGAAAAATCCTTCTCTTGCCGGAACAACTGCCAGATTCCCGCCAATACCGCTAATATCCCAGCTAAACCATACTTTTTTTCCGATTTTCGCCGGAACTTTGCGAACTGCTTTCATATCTTTTGAAATCAGCATTCCCCAGCCGGATTCGGCACACGGCAGAAGTATATTCTCCCGAAGTTCTGTAATTTCTTCGCCGGTTTTTATATCCCATGCATAAACAGAGCCATTTTCATCCGCCACAATCAGAATATCCTCATCATACAGGATGTCCGCGGCACAATAACCTTCTGCTTCGATAAAGGGCGAGCCTGTTCCTTCAAGATAAAAAGACGTTCCTTTCTGTAAGATTTTCATGTTGAATTCCTCCTAGTATAATAATGATATAGTCAAAAGACGGCTCAAAGATAGACAACCAGACGAATAAAAGGTATAATAAAGAGGACAGGATAAAAAATGGAGTCCTCCTAGGGAAGCAGATTTTTACCTGCTGATACCTGTTA
>JAFUWP010000435.1 GCA_017483405.1 Oscillospiraceae bacterium
CTTATGATGCCACTGCTCCCGATAATGATGAGTATGAAGCTCTCAATACGGAAAAAATTATTTCTGATAAGCTCTATAGTCTCTGTATTATGGAAAATTTCGTGGATTACGGCATTGTTTACAGAAATAATCATACAGTCGGAAAAATCTCCAACGGCACTGTCACCATGCTGGGAGATAAATTATTTGAAGAACTCAGCGGCATTGTTTCCCGTCAGCGTACCAAAGACGGATGGGCGGCAGGATTTCAGGATAATTTCAAGAGAATCTACTATGTCAAGCAGATTCATGAAAATGCTCTGCTGGTGATTTCGTTCTACGCATCGGAATTAGAGAGCGTGTTCGATAACCCCGAAACGATGAACGGCATGAAGATTCAGCTCACAAATCAGAATTATGATGTGATTTATTCTTCCGAGAATTACGAAGTCGGCGAACACCTGACACCGGATATTCTGGAGCGTGTACAGGGTCAAAGCTCCGTTACCGTGATTGATACCGAATATGTTGTCGCTGTCAATCCGTGCGGTGATGACTGGAATGTGATATGCTCCGTGCCGACTGAAATCATCCTCAGCGAAAAAAATCAGATGCAGTTATATATCTACATGATAGGCCTGATTGCGGCACTTCTGGCCGTGGCGATGGGTGCATTCATGTCCGTCCGGCTCGCCGAACCTGTCACCGATATTGTTTCCAATCTGGATAATAAAGCCCATATCGACCAGCTGACGGGCATCCTGAATAAACTCTCTTTCGAGGAATATACCGCAAACCGCCTTGCCGATGCGCTTTCGTTTGAAACTCATGCGCTGATTCTCATCGATGTCGATAACTTCAAGGGTGTGAACGATACGCTCGGCCATGCTTATGGCGATAAGGTACTTTCCGACATCGGCGCGCTGATGCGTTCCGTCTTCCCCGAAGCCGATTTTCTCGGCAGAGTCGGCGGTGATGAATTCGCGGTCTTTATGAATTCTCTGCCATCGGGAAAGGATACCCCGTATCCGGATTATGTCGAATCCAAATGTGAGGAACTCTGCGAAGGTTTCCGGAATCACTATACCGGCGATGACGGGAACTATAAAATTTCGGCGAGCATCGGGGTTTCGTTCTCTCCGGAACACGGCCAGAACTTTCCGGATTTGTATGCAAAAGCCGACAAAGCATTATATTTCTCCAAACATCGCGGAAAAGATACGTATACATTTTTCAGTCAGAATCTGTCCGAACAGGAGGTGAATCCGCATGAAACCAGCTCCGAAACGGAATAAATTAGCACTTTTCTGCTGTCTGATGCTGTTTCTGACCGGATGCGGCAACAGACAGATTGTCAAATCCCAGCGCGAACAGACCGAAATCACGCTTTCATGGTGGGGCAACGATACCCGTACAGAATATACTATCGCGGCCGTGCAGGAGTTTGAAAAGCTCCATCCGGAAATCAAGGTGAAATGCAACTATTCCGAATGGTCAGGCTACGAAGCACGAAGCCGTGTGCAGATGTTCTCCGCGACTGAGGCCGATGTCATGCAGATTAACTTCAACTGGCTGAGTCAGTATTCTGCCGATGGTACGGGCTATTATGATATTGAAAAATTATCTGATTATGTAGATTTATCGAATTTTTCGGAAGATATGCTCAATTACGGACGGAAAAACGGCATCCTCAACGCGATACCCATCGCGATGAATGCCGAAACACTGTATATCAATCAGACACTTTATGAAACATACGGTCTTTCCGTACCGCAGACATGGGATGATTTATTCAATGCCGCGAAGGTCATGCAGAAAGACGGGATTTATCCGCTCGGCGCGGCCGATAAGGCGACTTGGCTGTATTTCATCACTTATGCGGAACAGGCCTCCGGCAAGACGATTCTCGACCAGAACGGAAAGTTAAACTTCAAACCGGCC
>JAFUWP010000037.1 GCA_017483405.1 Oscillospiraceae bacterium
GATGTCCTGCCCGGACATGCCCGGCAGCATCTTCAGCATGGACTTGATGCCGCCCATCTTCTTCATGGACTGCATCTGCTCCAGGAAATCGTTGAGGTCCAGCGACCCGCCGTTCATGAGCTTGTTGGCCAGCTTCTCCTGATTTTCCTCGTCCACCATCTCCTCGGCTTTTTCCACGAGGGTCAGGATGTCGCCCATGCCGAGGATACGGCTGGCCATACGGTCGGGGTAGAACAGCTCAATCTCGCTCAGCTTTTCGCCGATGCCGCTGAACTTGATGGGCTTGCCGGTGACGGAGCGGACAGACAGGGCTGCACCGCCGCGGGTGTCGCCGTCGAGCTTTGTGAGAATGACGCCGTCCACATTCAGCTTGTCGTTGAAGGTCTGGGCAACGGTGACGGCATCCTGACCGGTCATGGCGTCCACGACCAGGAGGATTTCCTGGGGATGCACGGTGTCGCGGATGCGCGCCAGCTCATCCATGAGCTCCACGTCTATGTGCAGCCGGCCGGCGGTATCGATAATCAGGACATCGCATTCACGGGCGACAGCGGCGGTAATCGCATCGAACACGACAGCGGCAGGGTCACTGCCTTCGGCATGTTTGACAATATCGACACCGGCGCGCTCCGTCCAGACTTCCAGCTGTTCGATAGCGGCGGCGCGGAAGGTATCTGCCGCGGCCACGAGGACTTTCTTTCCGTCATTCTTGAACTGATGACAGAGCTTTCCGATGGTTGTGGTCTTGCCTGCGCCGTTCACCCCGATAACCATGATGACAGAAGGTTTTGTGGATAAATCCAGTTCTGTTTCTTCGCCGAGCATATCGCTGATGACTTCTTCAATCAAGTCCATGATTTTCGCGGGTTCTTTCACGCCGCGTTCCTTGACGAGTTTTCTGAGACGTTCGCAGATTTCGACAGAAGTCTCGACACCCATATCGCTCATAATCATAGTTTCTTCGAGCTGTTCAAACAAATCCTCATCGATTTTGGTAAACGAATTGATGACAGACTGCATTTTCTGCATCATGGCATCGCGGGTTTTCTGCAAGCCTTCTTTGATTTTAGAAAAGAATCCCATAAAAATCCTCCTGATTAATTAATCGTTTCTTCGGGCATATCTTCGGGCTGTTCGAGTCGGAGCAGTCTGGAAATGCCATCCTCCTGCATGGTGACACCATAGAGGACACTGGCTTCTTCCATCGCGCTCCGGCGGTGCGTGACAAGCACAAACTGCGTACTGTCCGTAAAATGTTTCAGATAACGGGCATATTTGCGGACATTGGCTTCATCGAGCGCGGCATCAATTTCATCGAGAATGCAGAATGGCGCAGGCCTTAACCGCAGAATCGCGAAATAAATCGCGATGGCAACAAAGGACTGTTCTCCGCCGGACAGCGAAATCAGATTCTTGATGACTTTCCCTGGGGGTGCGACATTGATTTCTATGCCCGATGTCAGGACATTTTCCGGCTCGGTCAGCGTGAGTTCCGCACGGCCTCCGCCGAATAAATCCCGAAAAATTTCCTTGAAATTCTGATTGATAATCTGAAAGCTTTCGGAAAAAATCCGGCACATTTCGCCTGTCAAGTCCTGAATCATCTTTTCAAGTTCCTGTTTGGCTTTTTTCACATCCGCGATTTCTCTGGAATAAAATGCATGACGTTCGGAAACTTCTTTGAATTCTGCAATCGCATCGAGATTGACTGTTCCGAGCGCACGGATTTTCTGTTTCAGTTCGGAGAGATGTTTTTTCGCGGTGAGCATATCTTCGACTGGCTGGGCAAGTGCCTGTGCTTCGGAGCGTGTCAGTTCATAGACTTCCAACAGCTGATTGATAATCTGGTCTGATTCCGTCTGGATACTTTTTTTCCGCTCCGCGAGTCTGGAAACTTCGGCGGAAAGCTTTTCTTTCTCCGCATGGAAGGTATTCAGACCGTTCTGTAACTTCCGGATTTCGATGCTCTGGGCATCATGATTCTGTGAGGCGAGTTTCGCGTTCTGCTCTGCGGATGTGATTTTCTGCGAAGTTTCTTTAAAAAACAGTTCTTTTTCCTGAATCGCCTGTGATTTTTCAGCAATCTGTTTCCGATAGCTTTCCAGTTCGGAAAGATACTGATTTTCTCTGTCCTGCGTGAGTCTGGCAGATTCACGCATCTGACTGAGGGCATTTTCGGCGGATTCCTTATCTTTTTCGGCCTGCGCCAGCTTGATTTTCAAATCACTGTAATGCTCCGATGCTGACTGTCTTTCACAGAGCAGAACCGTTTTCCGGTCTTTTGTACCGGAAAGATTGGCTTCTGCCTGTTCGATTTCCTGTAATTTGCGGTCATACTGCAATCTGGAATCTGCAAGTGTTTCATCGGCCTGTGCGGACTGTTTTTTCAGTTCCGTCATTTTATCGGCATGATTCTGTATCTGCTGACGGTACTGTGATACCGGAAAGGCTTCTTTCTGCGCATCTGACTGTGCAGTCA
>JAFUWP010000436.1 GCA_017483405.1 Oscillospiraceae bacterium
CAGTCACGGGTCTGGTGAGTTCAATCACCGAGAACAATCCCAGTGTCATGATAACTGTCCGCATGGTCGGAGGCAGATTATCCGGTTTCTGATTGGGTTCGCACTGACGGCAGACCGTTCCGATTTTGGTTTCGAGTGCCAGAGGCGAAACAACCTGTACATTGGCTGTCGGCAGATTGACAACTTCACAGCATTCATCTGTTTTTCCGACCTGCGCACCGTTACTGTAGAATGTCTGGGTATTGGATTCACTTCCGTAGAGAATACTGCTCTTGCTTGCATAAATCGTACCGTGCAGAACCTTCGGCTTATCGCAGGCGCATGTATAGGCTAAAAGCTCCACTCTGAACGTAAATGTCAAATCAATGTTATAGAACCCTCTGTTAAAAGGCACTGGCTCGATTCTCATGCAGACATCGGAAACCCTTACGCATTTGCTCTTGACAAGCTGGGTATTGCACGGCAGTTCGCCGCAGTCCAGAATTACCGGCACATTCGAGATGCAGTCACGGTCACTGCAACTGTCAAACACTCTGTTGACCTTAATCGGAACGGCATTTCTGGAATCAGGACGGCGGCCGAATTCTTCTTCGGGGGATGTATCGAAATTAGGATTCATAATCATAACAGACCTCCTGTTTTCATGATAGTATATCCTATTCAGGAGGTCTGTTATTTGTGACTATTTTTTTATTTCCGGCTCGCCGTAAATCTGCCTGAAGAAACAGCTGTACGAACCTGTATGGCAGGCATTTCCGGTCTGTTCGACATTCACTAGGAGCGTATCGTTATCGCAGTCGGCAAAGATAGAAATTACTTTCTGCAAATGTCCGCTGGTTGCGCCTTTGTTCCAGAGTTCCTGCCGAGAACGACTCCAGTACCATGTATAGCCGGTTTCGAGCGTTTTTTTCAGGCTTTCTCTGTTCATGTAAGCGAGCATGAGCACCTGTTTCGTGTTAACATCAACGGCGATGGCCGGAATCAGGTCGCTTTTCTCGAAATATTTATCAAGTTCTATAAAATTCATGATTTTTTCTCCTTCATGAAGATAATATTCTGCATCTGGTCTGTACTGTGCCGGAATCTTATCAAGATTTTCTTTCAGAACCGGATAGGGTTCACCGCCGTACTGCAATAAATTCATTGCCTCATCAACGACATCAAGTGAATCATCAGAAACAATCACCTGTTCCAGCAAGGTGAAAATCTCATCCCTGTAGGGCAGACTGTACCCGAACCACGGGTCAAGATACTTATCCAGACACAGCAGAAGACTTAATTTCTTTTCTGCATCCGTTCCGTTCAGGACTTTGGCAATGGCATTCAGACCGGATTTAACAATATTTTCTTCATCATCAGAATAAGTAATTCTCATCTTAATTCCGCACGGCTGAATAAATCTGCAATCAGGCCGGCATCTTCGCAGGCATCTTTGAACGCAAGCGCGAAATCTGCCAGAGATTCGGCATCTTCGGAATACACAACAAACATATCCGCTTCGGAATCGAATTCAAAGCTGTCATCTTCTCCCTCGTAGACTTCTGCCAAGAAGATTTCTGCCAGAGATTCCCAGTCATAGCCGTTTCCGCTGAATCCGTCATCTTCTCTGGAAAGAAACAGTTCTTTCAGATACCCGATGCCGGCTTCCAGAATCAGAGAGGCCTGTTCTTCATCGGAAGAAAACCGGAACGGTTCAATTTTTCTCTGAAATTTTTCGCTTGTAAAATCCATAATATATCCTCCTTATGTTAATAAAAAATGCGTATCATGTTCTGACAATAATATTTTTGCTCCGGCAGTCTGCCTTGACTTCTCCGACAGTCAGCTCCTTAAAATGAAACAGAGATGCCGCCAGTGCCGCGGAACAATCCGTTTTCTGAAACGCTTCGGCAAAATGTTCGAGCTTTCCTGCGCCGCCGCTTGCGATAACCGGAATCTTCACGGCATCCACAACGGCTTTGAGCATCGGCAAATCAAAACCCTGCTTGACACCATCGGTATCAATCGAATTCAGGCAGATTTCCCCTGCGCCGAGCTGTTCAATCTGCTTCACCCAGTCGAGCAGGTCGAGTTCCATATCGATTCTGCCCCCGTTGATGTAGACAGTCCAGTTTCCGGCTTTGGTTCTTTTGGCATCAATGCCGACACAGATGCACTGACTGCCGAAAATATCCGCACCGTCTCGGATTAACTGCGGATTCTGCACCGCCTGAGAATTCACGGAAACTTTATCTGCTCCGGCACGGAGGGTATCTCTGATGTCATCGACCGTTTTGATGCCGCCGCCGACTGTCAGCGGAACAAAAACCCGTTTCGCTGTTTCCCGAACAACATCGAGCATCACGCCGCGGCCTTCATGAGATGCCGTAATATCATAGAAAACAATTTCATCCGCACCCTGACGGTTATACTCCGCCGCGCATTCGACAGGGTCGCCGACTTCCTTGATTCCCTGAAAGTTCACACCTTTGACAACTCTGCCATCACGGACATCCAGACATGGAATAATTCTTTTCGCTAGCATGTTTCACGCTCCTTTCTGATTTATTTTCTTGTATAGTCTATGGCCTCTTTCAGATTTAAAGTACCCTGATACAGAGATTTTCCGCAGATTGTGCCATATAACCCCATATTTGCGCAGGCTTTAATATCCTCCATTGTGTGAACGCCTCCGCTTGCAATAATCTGACAGTCAACGGCATCATGCAGAGCTTTTAACTGTTCCTGATTTACGCCGGAAAGTGTTCCGTCTTTGGAGATATCCGTGAAGATAATAGTCTCCACGCCCATTTTCTGCATTTCTTTGGCAAGTGCGATATAATCCACTGTAGAGGCATCGAGCCAGCCTTCGACAGCGACAAAGCCATTTTTCGCATCAATGCCGACAGCGATTTTTTCATGATATTCTTTAACGGCTAATTCGACAAGCTCCGGATTCTTCAGCGCAACAGAGCCTAAAATCACTCTGGATACTCCTCC
>JAFUWP010000437.1 GCA_017483405.1 Oscillospiraceae bacterium
ACTCCATATTTGCAGTCGCGCGTGAAGGCGAGAATATTTTCGCTCTCGACAGAAAGCTGTTCGCCGTTCTGGAGATGATATACAAGAACATGCTGTTGATTATTGGCATAATAAGTAACGGAATCGCCGTCAAATTCGACTTTCATCAGAGGGAGGTTTTCACCCGTGAATCGTCTGCCGAGCTGTCCGAGCAGAGCTTGTCCGAAATTCTGTTCAGGGCCGAGCATCACTTTGGTGAATTTGTAATTCTTTGCGCCGTAGCATTCACCGGCGATGAATGCGCCCATCTTCGAGAAGATATAATCACGGCCTCCCTGACAGGTGATTTTCAGGGTCAGTTCGTTGAGGGTTTCAAACGTAATCATGAAATAAAACTCCTTTCGGTAGGTTATCCGGCTTCGATGCCGTACATCGCGCAGAATCCGGCTAAATCTCTGGCGACACCAGAGCCGACAGCGTTGAATTTCCAGTCGCCTTTGTAGCGATAAAGTTCGCCGACAACAAGTGCCGTGATGCCGGCAGAACAGTCGGTGAGGTCGATTCTGGCGAGTTCGGTTGCATTTATCTGATTGAATATCCGCGCGGTGACGTTCTGCACCATGCCGAAATGCAGTCTCTGCTGAATGGCTTCGTAGATGGTGACGGCAAAGGCGATTTTCTGAATCTGCGGACTGATTTGATTCAGATTGATGAGCATTTCCGCGCCTGTACCGGTGTTGCCGGAATAGCGGATGCTGTTGTCAGGGCTGTTCGGCTGACCGTAGAAGACGAACCATTCTTCGGCAGGAACTTTGTCATTCTGGCCGAGCAGGAAGGCAGAGGCATCCAAATCGCACTGCGGATTGCCGACCTGCCAGTCGAGCTTGAGTTTCAGAACGGACGGAACAGAACCGTTTTTATCAGCAATCGTGAATTTCTGGCCTCTCCGGAGCAGAGTGCTGGAATACGGCAGAGGCGGAATTGCCGGTGCGGATGGACGGTTCACGGGTGCAGATGACTGCACGGCCGGACGGCTTGCGGATGCCGATGGCTGTACCGGATTCTGACGGCGGACTTCTCCGCCCTGTCCGATGTTCGCCGATGTATAGGCCTGTTTTATCTGCCCCTGTTGCAGAATCGTGTTCCGGTCAAAGGCCGATGCTGTCCGCATCGAAATATTGAACCCCATGCAGATACCCCTTTCTTCTTGATTTTTTTGATTATGTAACGCTTTCAGGATGCCATCATATCTTTCAGGCCGAACTGCTTCATAAAATTGGATTCGACTTCTTTGAGTGTCAGAATATCGAGCTTTTCTATCTCTCTGTCTGACAGAATCCATGACTTGTCAATCGGAATAATCTGTTCCGCCAGAATATACTGGTTGTGATGCTTCACATGGAGTTTCATAGGCTTGTTTTTTCGCGAACACGGAATGATATAAATCAAATCCGAAAACAGATTATTGACATCATTCGAGAAAATCACCCCTCGCCGGATGCCTGACTGAATGTGCGTACTGCCTTTCCATTCTTCGGGGATGTGTACCCAGACGATATTCCCCCGCCGATAGGGAAAATTTTCATCTTTCAGCATGGCTTCGATTTTCAGGGCGTATTCTGATTTTTGCTGTAGATTGGTTTTGTTCATAGCGTAGTTCCTTTCTGTAGCGTTCAGGGCATAGATTTTCTGTTTTTGCGGATATATTGCAGAAACTGCGCATACACGCGCCGTTCCAGCGGATGGGTCAGGAATTTGTTCCGCTGACAGAGAAGTTTCAGCCGTTGGGCGCGGAATGTCGCGGCTTCTATCGAAATTTCGCAGGTTTCGGCAATTTCTTCCGGCGTGCGGATGCCAAGCCCCCAGAGTACGCAGGCAGGCGAAAGCATATCTATCGCGAATTTATCGGCGGCCTGTTCTTCCGATGGCCGGCAGTCATCCTCGCATCGGGAAAAGGGGATATCCCCCAGATGACCCAGCAGAAAATGTCCCAGCTCATGCATCGCCGTAAAACGCTGGCGGACGGGGCTTTCTTCTTTGTTGATGAAAATCACTGTCCGTTCGTTTTCGTGACAGATAAGCCCCGATTTTCCGCAGAGCTTTGCCGATGATGTTGTTTTGCATTCAATCGAATAGGAAGTGATGATAGGCTTAATTCTTATCGGGAGTGACCGGATGTCATTGTCAAGCAGACAGTTTCATGAGGCATTGCGCGCCTGTTTGTAGATTCCGTAATTCATAGGCAGGTTTCAGAAATCATCGGGGATGTCATCAGTATCGTCCTCCAAATTGGCAGGGTGAAAAGGTTCGGCTTCGGGGGATTCCGTTCCGGAAGTACGGCTGGCCATGCGGAAACCGCCGTCCTGTTTCCGGATTTCGCCGGAAGGGGAAAGGGCATCCGTCACCACGCGGATGACTCTCTGTTGTTCCGGAGAAAGTGTGCGGTACTGCGTGATGATTTTTTTCTCATCGGCCGCAACGCGGATATAACGGGACGGCAGGCGGTGCAGGAAGATTTCATCTATCGGGATGTCGAAGAATTCCGCGATTTTTATCATGATTTCGGGTTTCATGTTTCGTTCGCCGGTTTCGTACTGCCGGTAGGTGTTTTTCGGGATTTGCAGGGCTTCGGCAACGTCCTGCAATGTCAGCTTTTTGTCTTTCCGGAGTTCTCTCAGATTATTCTGCATGATGTCAGATTCTGCCGTTGAGCTTGTCCAGAATCACGGGGAGTTCGGCATCAATCTTGTCGTTGTCGAGCTGGCATGTGCCGGCATTGGCATGACCGCCGCCGCCGTAGGACAGGCAGAGTTCACCAATATTGAAATCAGAATTCCGGTTGATAATTGACTTGCCAATCATGACGGCTGTATTCTGCTTGCGGAATCCCCATGCCACATGCACGGAAAGTTCGGTTTCCGGATGCATGGCATAGACCATAAAGCGGTTGCCGGCATAGATAGTTTCTTCATTGCGGAGGTCAATGACGGCAACTTTTCCGTCAATTCTGGTGATGCGCTCCAATTGTGCCTTGAATAATTCCTGCTGTTCAAAATACAGGTCAACGCGTTCTTTGACATCGGGGAGCATGAGCACTTCATCAATGCGATGATTCACGCAGTAGGTGATGAGCATCATCATCAAATCATAGTTGGAGATTCTGAAATTATGGAATCTGCCGAGGCCGGTACGGGCATCCATGAGGAAATTCATCAGCACCCAGCCTGTCGGATGCAGAATTTCCTCTTCGGTAAAATCGGCACTGTCGCCCTTGTCGACCGCGGTCATGATTTCTTCGGAAACATAGCGGAAAGTTTCTTTTCCGCCGTAGTAGTCATACACGACACGCGCCGCAGATTTGGCATCTCCGTCAATGATATATTTCCCTTCATAATCTTCGCGCTTGTTTCTGATTAATTCGCTTTCGTGATGGTCAAACGCAAGGCCGACTCTCTTGTCAAACGGCAGGTTTGTCGTAATATCATTTTCCGATAATTCTACTTTGCCGTCCTGTACGTCTTTGGGATGGACAAACTTAATGTCATCAATCAGATTTAATTCTTTGAGAAGCATAGCGCAGACCAGACCGTCAAAATCGCTTCGTGTAACCAGTCTTTTCATTTCAGACCTCCGTTGAATAAAAAATTTTTATCGCAGGGAAAGGACGGAAGTTGTCCCTTCCCCTGTATTTATGAATATAACAGCATATTTTATTATAGCATATTTTCCCGATGATGTCAAGAATCACGGCAGAATTTTCAGACTTTTCTGCCCGTGATTCTGGGTTTGAGCATACGGGTATAGAGTTCGCAGAGTCCTGTCAGGGAATTATCATACATCAGGAAAAACGGATTGAGAACTATCAGCATGATTTTCCCTGCATGTCTGCCGTAGCCCTGCAATTCTTCGAGAAGTTCCTGCATCCCGAACAGATACGTATTCAGATAAAAATACAGTATCATGCTGAGATTGAACAGGAGCAGTTTCAGGCATATCTGCACCGTTTTGGTTTTGATTCTTTTCAGATAATGCGTGACAAGCGGATAGCATCCGAAAAACAGGATAAAAATCAGAGAGGCTTCTTTGTCATACGTCACAAAGAGTGACAGCAGTCCGACCGCAGTATAAGTCACCCATCCCCATTCGATGCCGACTTCCATCACGACAATCAGCAGAAGAATTCCGGAAAGCATCGGGAGCACCAGATACAGCAGAGGGAACACCCCCGTCAGAAACATACTCAGCAGACAGAAAGAAGATACAATTCCGCCGAGGGCGACACGATAGCTTAAATTCTGCTGATTCTGCATGATTATTCCGGATAGGTGAGTTTTTCAGGAGTCCAGTCTTTCAGGACTTGAATCATATCCGAGGCGATTTTCTTGGCTTCGGGGATGTTATGCAGGAGATACTGACCGCATTCGATGCGCTTGCCCCCAGGCATTTCGCCTTCAAAATCGCGGATGAAGACAAGGCTGTCCTGTACTAATTTAATAGCCGTTTCGTAAGAGACATCATCACGGGTCAGGAAGTAGAATCCTGTCTGGCATCCCATAGGGCCTGTATAGATGATGCTGTCGGCATAGTCACTGTTTCTCATGAAAGTTGCCATGAGGTGTTCAATCGTATGCGCACCGGCAGGGGAGATATAATCATGTTCCGGATTGTTCGGCTTTTTCATGCGGATGTCATAAGTAATGACATCGCCGTCCTTTCTGGAAATATACATACCCTTATCCAGAATATCATGATTGACGGAAAAACTTGCAATTCTTTTCATAATAAATTCAACTCCTGATTAGATTATACATTGATTTCGGCTTTATCATCAGAAACGCCGTTGGCATCCAGAACCGGCTGAACGCAGTTCGCGATGAATTCTTCTACCTGCTGGGGGCATCTGCCGATGAAGTTTTCCGGCTTCATGATGGCATCGAGTTCCTCTTTGGTAATCATGAACATCGGTTCGGCGAGGATGAGTTCGCAGAGATTGTTATCAAGACCCTCTTGTTTCACGCGCTTTCCGGCAATCATGGAGAGTTCGCGGATTCTTTCGTGAAGTTCCTGACGGTTTCCGCCCTTCTTGACGGCATCCATCATGATATTTTCCGTTGCCATGAACGGGAGTTCGGCCATCACGCGCCGTGTGATAATCTTATCATAAACGACAAGACCGTTATCAGGGTCAGTGACATTCAGCATGATGTTCAGGATGGCATCCACACCGAGAAATGCCTCTGCGACCGAGATTCTCTTGTTAGCGGAATCATCCAGAGTTCTTTCAAACCATTGTGTGCCGGCGGTGAAGGCAGGATTCAGCACATCGCACATCACGTATCTTGCAAGGGATGTGATTCTTTCATCACGCATGGGGTTGCGCTTGTAAGCCATCGCGGATGAGCCAATCTGATTTTTCTCGAAGGGTTCTTCCATCTCCTTGAAGCTCTGCATCAGGCGGATGTCATTTGAGAACTTGCTTGCAGACTGCGCGATTCCGGCCAGTACCGAGCATACCTGATAATCGACTTTTCGGGAATAGGTCTGTCCGGATACCGGAACAACGGCATCAAAGCCCATTTCTTCGGCGATGAGTTCTTCTAATTTCTTGATTTTATCAGTATCGCCGTTGAATAATTCCATAAAAGATGCCTGCGTACCGGTTGTGCCCTTAGAGCCGAGGAGTTTCAGAGACTTGATTCTGAAATCAAGGTCTTCCAAATCCATCAGCAGTTCATTGCACCAGAGTGTCGCTCTCTTGCCGATGGTCGTGAGCTGGGCAGGCTGTAAATGCGTATAAGCCAGACAGGGCAGAGCCTTATACTTATCAGCGAACTTTGCGAGCTGGGAAATCACCTTGACAAGCTTTCTCTTGACGACTTCGAGGGCATCCCTCATGATGATGACATCCGTATTATCGCCGACATAGCAGGAAGTCGCGCCCAGATGGATGATACCGGCGGCCTTCGGGCATACCTGACCATAAGTATAGACATGTGCCATGACATCATGACGGACGAGCTTTTCGCGTTCGGCGGCGACTTCATAATTGATATTTTCGATATTGGCTTCGAGTTCGTCAACCTGTTCCTGCGTGACATTCAGGCCGAGTTTCATTTCGGCTCTTGCGAGAGCGACCCATAATCTGCGCCATGTGGTAAATTTCTTATCAGCAGAAAACAGATACTGCATTTCTTTACTTGCATATCGGGTACAGAACGGGCTTTCATAGCTTTGATTTGACATAAGACGTTTCCTCCATAATATGTTAAAATTTCAATGGTTTCCATAACAGTACCGGATACAGAGGGTCATAGACATGCACCACATCCGGATGCTGTTCGGCATAAAGGAATAATTTCTCTGCAAGTTCGGTTTTCACGAAATCGAGCAGAAATTTCAGGGAATACTCCGTGAGCGCATCGCAGAGCGGAGAAATCGCTATCACGGTGCTGTCATGCAGGTGCATCATCCGGAACGGGAAAATCTGGCAGTCGAACGGCTTTTCCTCACCGAGCAGACAGCCGGTTTCCGGATGCAGAAGCGGACAGGCAAAACTGTCGCCGTCCGGATGGATTTTAAATCTGTAAGATTCCGTTCCGGCGGAAAGGAATTCGGCATCGGGCAGAAGTTTCTGAATTTTCATCCGGAGTTCGGGCACGATGACGGGGGTATTCCAGACATCATAGCAGTCGAACAGACAGCACTGCCGGCAATCCGCGCAGGTCTGCGGATGGAGTATCTGTTTCAGCATAGCACATCATCTCCATGGAAATTGCGAAGACGCTCAAATTTATTATACTATATTTTACAAGAAAATGCAATAGCTTGTCAGAATTTTTTGTAT
>JAFUWP010000438.1 GCA_017483405.1 Oscillospiraceae bacterium
CAATATTTCCTCCGTTAAGCGCGTTAAGGGCGGCGGTGTTGAGGTGCAGTTCTTCGACAGACAAAAGGCACTCGAAAAACTTTACGAATATGCCCTCTCCAATCAGAACGGCAAAATTTCTGAAAGTCTTCTCAAAGCAATTGCTGATTCCACTCAGGGAGATGATGCGGATGATTTTTGATGCCTTTTCTCCAAAACAACGCCTCGCCCTCCAGTGGTGGGCTCTCCCCGATTATCATCATCATGATGCTATTATCTGTGACGGCGCGGTCAGAAGCGGCAAAACCCTCTCTATGTCCCTCGGATTTATCTGCTGGGCGATGGCTAACTTCCGGAATACTGCCTTCGCTATCTGCGGAAAAACTATCACTTCTGTCGAACGTAACCTCATCCGGCCGCTTTATGATGTCCTTCAGGATTCCGGCTTTCATGTCAAGCAGTTCCAAAGCAAACACTATCTCGATATTACCGCTGTCGGCAAAACAAACAGATTCTATCTGTTCGGCGGTAAGGATGAAAGCTCTGCATCTATGATTCAGGGTATGACCCTCGGCGGCGTTCTCTTTGATGAAGTCGTTCTCATGCCCCGTTCCTTTGTCGAACAGGCTACGGCCAGATGCTCCGTCCCGAATGCGAAACTCTGGTTTAACTGTAATCCCGAAAATCCTTATCACTGGTTCTATCAGGAATGGATTCTCAAAAAAGAACAGAAACACGCCCTCTATCTCCATTTCACTATGGATGATAACCCCTCGCTTTCCGAACCCGTTAAGGAACGCTACCGCCGTATGTATGCCGGTGTCTTCTATGACAGATTCATCCTCGGCAAATGGGCTGTTTCCGAAGGTGTTGTCTATCCCATGTTCGACAAAAACCGCCATGTCATCCCTCAGCAGAATATGCCCGCCCATTTCTCCAGATATGTCATCTCCTGCGATTACGGCACGGTTAACCCCACTTCTATCGGCCTCTGGGCAGAATGGCACGGCATCTGGTACAGGCTGAAAGAATATTACTACGATTCCCGCCGCGAAGGCATCCAGCGCACTGACGAAGAACATTATACTGCTCTTGAACTCCTCGCAGGACAACTCCCTGTTGATGCCGTTATTGTTGACCCTTCCGCCGCCAGCTTCATCGCCTGTATCCGTTCCCACAAGAAATTCAAAGTCATCCGAGCTCAGAACGATGTCATTTCCGGTATCCGCCATGTCAGTGATATGCTCGCACAGGATAAAATCCTCTTTCATGAATCCTGTCATGACATCATCCGCGAATTCTCTCAATACTGCTGGGATTCCGGCACTGTCAAAGATGCCCCTAAAAAAGAATTCGACCACGCCATGGATGATATGCGCTATTTCGTCAGTACTGTCCTTTTCGGCAGAAAAGACGGATTCTGCGCCATTTCCCTCCCAAGATAATCCACACCAGAAAGGAGTGAATCTTCATGAATTCCAAAAAGAAATCCAAACCCGTTCAGTTTCCTGCCGTCCAGACCGCCGGCGCAAGAACTCCCTCCGATTTCCCTGTGCAGTTCTACACTTATGACCTGTTCGATAAAGTCCGCAGAACTGTCCCTCTCATTGATGCCGCTATCTCTAAAATCATCCGGCTTATCGGCTCTTTCCAGATTCAGTGTACCGATTCCAGACAGCAGAACGCTCTCGAAACCTTCTTCCGTGAAGTGCCTGTCGGCCTGACTGGGCAGTCTGTTTATGCTTTCATCGACAGCTATCTCGACAGCCTGCTCGTTTACGGAAACGCTGTCGGCGAAATCGTCCTCGACAGAAAAAATTCCTATATCGCAGGCCTCTGGAACGGCAATATCTCCAATATTGCTGTCACATCCGGCGCATCTCCTATGGAACGTCAGTATTTTCTTCACACCCCTGACGGCGATAAACTTCTTCCCCATCCGGACAGAATTCTCTTTTCCGCCCTCAAACCGCCAAGCGGCGGCATCTATGGCATTTCTGTCCTGCAAGGCATTCCGGCACTCGCGGAGATTCTTCTCGGCATCTATGAATGCATCGGACAAAATTTCGACAGAGCCGGTAATATCCGCTATGCTGTCACTTATCGCCCGTCCGGTGATTCCGCCGATTTCGCTTATGCACAGGAACGCGCCGAAACTATCGCGAAAGAATGGTCTGCCGCCATGCAGGCCGCCAAATGCGGCGAAATCCGCGATTTCGTTTCCGTTGGTGATGTCGACATCAAAGTCATCGGCGCGGAAGGTGAAATGCCTTCCACTGAAATCCCTGTCAGACAGCTCCTCGAACAGATACTCTCAAAACTCTCTGTTCCGCCCTTCCTGCTCGGTCTGAGCTGGTCTTCTACCGAGCGTATGTCTGCACAGCAGGCGGACATCCTCACTTCCGAACTTGAATATTATCGCCGTCTGCTCGAACCTGTCATCTCACGCATCGCAAAATCTTTCCTGCGCCTTAACGGCTCGTTCGCCGATGTCTCTATCCTCTGGGATAACATCAATCTTCAGGACGAAGTCGAACTCGCTCAGGCAAGACTCTATTCCGCTCAGGCGCAGGAAATGGAATCCCGTCTGAATTAATCTATTTCTTCATGGAGGTATATTTTATGTATCAGTACGAAACTATCAAACTCGAAAAAGGCATGTATCATCTCACAAACAAGAGCTTCTTACAGGCTCTCGAAGATGCTGACCCTTCCATTCAGTATGCCAATTCCCCCCTCGCCGGTCTGGATGCCTACGAACGTCAGCTCAAACGCTTTAATATCCACGTTTCCGGCGCGAACTGCGACAGAGTCGAAAAATTCTTCACCACTACTGAAAGTGCTGTCCTGTTCCCTGAATTTATCCGCCGCGCCGTCACACAGGGTATGGAAAAATCTATCCTGTCCGAAATTACTGCCACCATCTCCAAATGCGAATCTAACCGCTATCAGGGATGCGAACTCACCGACACGGCCTCTTATACTACTACCAATGCCGGTGCGTCTCTGCCTGTTTCTTCCATTCTGGAAAGTTCTTCTGTTATCACGCTCCAGAAATACGGCAGAAATATTCAGGCATCCTATGAAGCCGTCCGTCAGCAGAGACTCGATGTCTTTGCCCTCATGCTCCGCAGAGTCGGCAAGAGACTCGCTGACAGCCTCGTGACTCAGGCGATGATTACCCTCAAACTCGCCGCTAATACTGCCGCTAACAAAATTACCAAAGCAGGCCAGACGCTTGCTTATTCCGACCTCGCGAAACTTTACGGCAAATTCACCACTTTCGATATGAGAGTTATGCTCGCCTCTCCTTCCGTTGTCGCTGACATCCTCGTCATGAATCAGATGATGGAAACTTCTTCTCAGGATGTCAGAGAAATCCGCCTCCCCTTCGGCACAAAGCTCATCAACTGCGCCCAGCTTGATGATAATACTATCATCGGACTGGATAACGAATTCGC
This sequence comes from Oscillospiraceae bacterium, assembly GCA_017483405.1. Classification (GTDB taxonomy): domain Bacteria; phylum Bacillota; class Clostridia; order Oscillospirales; family Ruminococcaceae; genus UBA3855. The sequence continues at coordinate 3,441 of JAFUWP010000438.1, forward strand.
TCTCGAACAGATTCAGAGCAGTGACATCGTCCTCGAAACGGATAAGCTTATCAGCAATCAGCTGGATTCTATCACCGTTTCTGTCAATATCTCCTTCCGCACCCTGATGGACGGCACTGTCAAGATGCTCGATATTTCTTAATCCATGCAGAGAGATTCTTTCTCTCTGCTCTCCGCTTTTCCTATTCTAAGAAAGGATGCTTGGCTATGGACAATCTCGAAAAAATTAATCAGTTCACCCGCAGAGAACTCAAAGAAGATGAAGTCTATTTATTCGATGTCATCCTCTGCGATAACAACATCGACCGCGATTTGGAATGTTTCTCCGAAAACGCACTCGAACAGATGCAGAAATTATTCATCGGCAAAACCGGCATTTTTGACCATAATCCCAAATCCGCCGGACAGACCGCAAGAATCTATGATACCGAACTCGTCAAATCTCCTGATAAAAAAACAAAAGACGGCAGAACCCTCGTTTCCCTGAAAGCTCATGCTTATATGATTCGTACTGATTCCAATCTGGATTTCATCAAGGAAATTGATGCCGGCATCAAGAAGGAAGTCAGTGTCTCCTGCGCTGCCGCAAAACATGTCTGCTCTATCTGCGGTGCGGATAAAGCACAATCCGCCTGCAATCATATCGCGGGCAGAAATTATGGTCAGAAATCCTGTTATACCATTCTGGAAGATATTCAGGATGCTTATGAATGGAGCTTTGTCGCCGTTCCTGCCCAGCCTGCCGCCGGTGTGACCAAACACTTCCACAATACCTGCCCTCCCGAACCGGATGCCAAATTACAAGCTCTGCTTGCCGAACTCGAACAGCAGACCCGTGCGGAAGTCCTCACGCTCTGCCGTAATCAGTCTCAGAAGCCTATCTCTAAAGCACTCTGTACTGCCGCCGAAAAAATGGATTTGCAGGAACTTGTCCGCTTTAAAAAATCACTCATCGAACAGGAACAGTCCCTCGCACAGGCCGATGTTCAGCTTGCCGATTTCCGGCAGAGATAACCCTGATTTTTAAAATTCTCAAAGGAGGTATCTGTCAATCATGAATATGCAAATGATTTATTCTTTATTCCGGCTCTTTTCCGGCGAACAGGATACTCAGAAATATATGCCCCTGCTCACGACTGCCATGCAGGAAGTCAAAGCCAGTCTCCGCAATCCCGAAGATGAAACGGAAGTCCGGCTCTGCTATCTCGCCGCCGCGGTCGCTAATCTCCGCTATACCCAGATGTTCGGCGCAAGAGAAAAAGCTCTCGCCACTTATGCCGGTACGGCTGCCCGTCAGTCTGACCCATCCCATCAAATCCACTTCGCCGAACAGCTTGTGCATTCCTATAAGGCTCTGTGCAGTGACCTTGTTCAGGAAAAAGATTTCTTCTTCGCCGGTGTCAGGGGGTGACTTCATGAACGAATTACTCAATATGCTCCTGAATCTCCTGAAACAGCAACAGGATTATCCCTTCTTTGAAGTCTATCCCACATTCGATGCCGTTCCTGTTTCTTCTAAATCTCATAAACTGTTTGTTGTCCTCTCGCCGGAATGTTTTCAGCTTCATCAGGCCTTTCCGGATGGAAATTCCGGTATCGCTCCCTTTACAGCAACCTTCCGGATTTCTGTCCTCGCTCCGGCTGTCACTCCTGCCGAAAAATTACTTGAATTCTTCTACTCCGTTCTTGTGCCCGTGCTTCATTCCGCTAACTGCTTTCTTTCCGAAACGCAGGCCGATGCCCCTAAAACTGATGGCAGACTTCAGAAACTTGTCTATTCCGGTACGTTCCGCCTGAAAGGTGTTTATGTTCCCGATAACGACAGTCAGGAGGCTACACCATGAGCTATATCATCCAGAATTTAAAACAGTTTCCTGTTACGTTCGGTACACTCACGCTTTATCTTTCAGGGTATCAGCTTTCCGGCAGCAGTACTCTCAAAGAAACAGGCGCATCCGATGGCTCATCGGTGCTTGCCGGTTACTGGCCGCAGGGTATCCGGCTCAAACTCAAAGGCAAGCTCGCACCGGATGTCACTCCTGAACAAACTGTTTATGCGCTCTCTCAAAATCTGCTCTCCCAGCGGACGCTCACACTCGGAACGCTTTCCTTCCAGAATGCCCGTCTGTGCGGCTATACCGTCAGCGACCAGCAGGATACTCCTGAACTTCTTCTGCTGTTCTACTGTCCTGAAAATCCCACTCTCATTCAAGGGGGAAATTCTCCATGATTCAGAATTTATATCTTCATCTTTATCATGAAAATAATTTCGTCCGCAGAGTCAAATGTCTTTCCCTGTCACTCGACAGGGAAGTCTATACCCCCTACGAATCCGCGACAGCTGAATTCCTCTCTGACGGAAATGACTGCAATGCTGTTGACAGAATCGGCATTTATTTCGATAATACCTGCATCTTCCTCGGCCTTGCCGATAATATCCGGCAGTATCACCGGCAAAATGCATCTCTCGTCAGAATTCAGTCCAGAAGTTTTACTTCCCTTCTTACGCAGAATGAACTTGCCGCCGGTCTGCACAGTAACCTGACAATGACTTCGCTTATGACAGATTTTTATCAGTTTCCCTCTTATATCACTTATGAAAATCTTTCCGGAAATGGTTATATTTTCGTGAAATCCGGCAATACTATGTGGGACGGTGTTGTCAGTTTCGGCTATAAACTGACGGGGCATTATCCTTATGTCCTGCATAATCATATCTGTCTGTCTGCACCGCAGGCGAGTACTCCTAAGCAATTCCAGCAAAGTCAGGTGCTGGAATATGGGACTGTTACAGATACTATCAAGCTTATCAGTCATTATCACATGGAGGATATTTCCGGAAATCCGGATGTGTATCAGCAGGAAAATTCTTCTGCTTCGGCCTTCAATATCGTAAGACACAAGCAAATCAGTTTTGATAATTCCTTCCTCCATGACCCGAATGATGCTCTCACATTTCGGAATCTCTATTCTCGGCGCGGATGTAATTCCAGTTATCTTGTATATGACGGCTTTCAGAACGAAATGATTAGCCAGCATATCACCTTCGGGACGCATATCCAGAATGAGACTGTCTGCCGAGTGCGTACCACTTTCGGAACAAGCGGATTCCGTACCAGACTTGACTGCTATCATGATGGGTTCTATAACCTTCCGTAATCCAAAATTCCAGCCTTGTGCACGGCTGTTTCTATACAGCATCCTACAGATGCCGGAAGTCCGCTTTTCAGCGGACTTCCCTTTTATTTCTATTTTTCTACTGTTCCATATAGATTTCTTCTGCATCCATCTGGATTCTCTGCAAATCAAGCATATATTTCTTAATTAAAAATAAATCCTGTTCTTTGTCCATTTTTTCAATCATTTCGGTGATAAGATTAAATAATTTAAAATACAGTTTTTCTCTGTCAGGCGGATTTCCTGATTCCAGCATATTCAGTTCCAGTTCTTCCATATCCAGCTGCATCCGGTGCATGTTGAATACATATCTCCGTAATTTCAGATTCCCTGTTCGGCTGACTTCCGTTTCCATACCGTCAGCTACTTCTTCCACTTTTTCATACATAAAACAGCAAAGACTCCGGTAATCATTCATAAAAATGCCCTCCTTTCTTCTTTTATTATATCTGTATTACAGATAAAAGTCAATATCTTTCTGACAGATATTTTATAATTATCTTAAAGAGGTGATTTTTTTGCTGTTCCAACGAATCCGCAACCTGCGCGAAGATAATGACATCAAACAAAAACAGGTTGCAGAATATCTGCATATTTCTCAGAATACCTATTCCCAGTATGAAAACGGCCTTATCTCCCTGAGTGCAGAAAATGCCGTCAAACTTGCAAAATTCTACCATACCAGCACCGATTATCTGCTCGGCATGACCGACCAGAAATCCCCCTATCCGCCTAAAAATAAATGAAAACGGCTGTTCTCTTACAGAACAGCCGCTGTGTTTCTTGTTTATCTGGGCTCGCAAATCAGCTTAATCGCAGTGCGGTCTTCACCGTCAATCTGGATACTTGTAAATGCCGGAATACAAATCAAATCAATGCCAATAGGTGCGAGATAACCTCTTGCTACCGCGATAGACTTGATTGCCTGATTTGCTGCACCTGCACCAACTGCCTGAATTTCTACGTTTTTGTTTTCACGGATAACACCTGCAATAGCACCTGCAACAGAATTGGGAACAGAACGGGAAGATACTTTTAATACTTCCATAAAGAAAACCTCCTGCATAGAATAAATAAAAAAATAGTAATTCATAAAACAAAATATGATTTTTTGTCTCCAATCCTATTATACTACATTCTTTTTCAAATTGCAATAGTTTTTTTGATTTTTGTGAATTATCGCACAATCAAAGGGGTGATTTTGGTACATTTACCATATTTTTTTTCAAACTCTATCAGTACGCCGTTCAGCCAGCAAGCTCCGGATGCTTCTTTATATCGCTTCGGTACATGCAGACGCATCCGCGCCAGCGCAATGTTTTTATCCGTTCCCAGAACAGAATCTTCAACTCCGGTCATGCCCACATCTGTGATATATCCGGTATGATTTTCCAGAATACAGGCATCCGCTGTCGGCACATGCGTATGCGTTCCCATCACGGCAGTCACGCGGCCTGCCAGATAAAATCCCATTGCACGTTTTTCGGAAGTTGCTTCTGCATGAAAATCTACAAAAATATTCGGTGTTTCTATCGAATCAAGCAGATTATCCACTGTCGTGAACGGATTTTCCAGATTTTCCAGAAATAATACTCCTGATAAATTGATAACAGCTATCTGACAGCTACCCATATCACATACAGTCACGCCCTTGCCGAAACAGGCATCTCCATAGTTTGCAGGCCGGATGATGCAGTCATTTTCATAAATCTGCCAGTCACTTCTTCTCTGAAATGCATGATTGCCTGTTGTAATCACATCCGCACCGGCCTGAAATATCTGCCGTGAGGAATATGCCGTGATGCCGTTGCCATCGGCAGAATTTTCACCGTTGACAACTACAATATCCGCGCCGTATTCGCGTTTCAGATTCGGCAGACGGCTTTTGAGGAATTCACAGCCTGCACTGCCTACTACATCTCCGATAAATAATAATTTCATGTTTTTTACTCTCCGCTCGTGATTTTGGCTATCAAATCATCTATAGAATCGCTGTGTACCGGAATTCCCTGCTGTTCTAAGATTTCATCCAGTGTAGCAGGTTTCGGCTCTTGTGCCGGAGTGTATACAGGTTCGGCAAGCGGTATCGACTCGATTTCTTCGGTCGCCGCCAGCGCAATCGGTGCAGGCATCGGCTCAGGTATCGGGAAAGAGCCTGTATCTTCTTCTTTGACGGATTTCAAAGGCATTGTCATATCTCTGGACGGATATTTTTTCGCCACTGTGACGGGCACTTCCCTGACAGGAACTTCTTTCAGCGGTTCTAATTTCCGCAGAGGCTTCGGCTTATCCGGTACGGGGGCAGGGGAGACTTCTTCCGGAACATCGGTTTCATCTTCCTCATCCTCATCATCTTCCTCATATTCGTTATCCTCGAACAGTGTCCGCACCAGAAATACGGGTATCTGCGCGAAAATGCCTACCGTACAGCATAAAATAAATATCACGGGTACTGCCCCTAATCCTGCCAGCAGAAGTTTATTCTGCTCCGGAAAATATTCCCACAGTGACGGCAGTACAAAATCAATTACTGTATCTCCGATAATCAGTGCCGCAAGCGCGCCGCCGGATGCATTCGAGAAAAACCGGTGCAGAGGCGTATCGCCTTTCTTTTCGCTGTGAAACAGACTCAGCAGTAAAAGTGCCATCATCAGACAAGGCAGAGTCGCCATGCTGTCAAACTGCGGATAACACAGAATTCCTCTTTCGGTACAGATATACACTATCGCGGCGGTCTGTAATCCGGATAATAATATCAGCAGGAAAAAATAAGCAATCCGCGGCAGATTTTTCGCATACTTCCGCACGAATGCCCCTCCAATAAATCCGGCAAACGGCGCGAGCATCTTGCACCACGGCGGTATCAGATACCGTCCTGATAAAATTATCATCGGCTGTAACGTGCTTACTCCGGCCGTTACTGCCAGAAATGCCAGTCGTGCATTATAGGTTTTCAGTTCGTGAAATGCCGCACTCAGAAACGGCGCAAATAACAGCAATACCAGATACATTCCGGCAAACTGTGCGGTATCTGTGGCGGTAAAGTCCCTCAGCATGTTGATGAGTTCTTCTTTTGTCACATACTGGTCGAATATCACACGGCGCATCAGCATTGCGCCCAGACTGCTCACCAGATAGATATATGTCAGCCGGAACAGCGGCCTGACACTCCGCCATGACAGCCGTTTCGTACTCAGCACGTAGCCTGTACATGCTGATAACAGCATCGCTCCCGATAAACAAAACCATCTTCCGGCTATCGGCAGGGCACTGTCATACGTCACAGGCATTTCCATAAATCCCACTGCTTTGAAATACTCCAGTCCTAACAGCATCATTACGCCGATAACTGCCAGAAAATCCGCACAGAGATATTTCCCTTCTTTTCTTGTTTCGGACATCGAAATCCTCCTTATGTCTCTTTCATAGTTTCAGTTTTTCAGTAATATCCGTATATCCATATTTTTCACGGCGATAATGCATCAGAATCAGCTGGGTATCGTATTTATGCAGTTCATTCGCCGTTTTCAGCAGTAAATCTGTTTCTTCTTCCGTAAAATGATAATTTTCCAGAAGATTTGCTATTACTTCCGATTTTCGGGTGAATATCAGTTCTTTCAGAACGATTTTTTTCCATTTCGGAACATCATCCAGACAAAACAGATATTTAATATGATTGCAGAAAAACTGACACAGCTCCCACTCTATCTGTTCTTCCGTAAAATATTCCAGCATAGTTGCTATCACACGGCCTGCCTGACTCCGGCAAAGTGCTTTCCAGTCCTTCTGATACAGCTCCCCGATGATTTCGGCAAGCGAAAATCTCAGCTCAAACTGCGGTTCAGAAAATTGTGCTCCGAAATCTTCCGACAGCTCGCCTGTCTGTAATGCCAGAATGATATGATTTATCACATTTTTCTCTATAATGGGATAATCCAGTACGATTTCATCTTCGGGAAGTTCTACTGTAAAAGCTTTCTGCTCCGCATAGAAATGCAGTTTTTGCAACCAGCCCATTTCTGATACTGTAATCTGCTGATGTGCATAAAAACTCAGTTCTTTGATTCCGGCTGAAATACTGCATGACTGTACTGTCGAGGGCAGTATCAGATGTTTGAGACTCCACGGAATGAATTTCAGCTCTGTCAAATCCTGATTATAGACTGCACCATTCCAGACGCGGACTCCCGATTCTGCTGATAATATTACCGTTTCCAGATTGTAACAGCCTTCCAGCCAGCTCCGTGCAAATTTCGCCCTGCCATGCATCTCGAAACGCTTCAGTCTGAGACAGCTCTGACAGATATTCCGGCCGATTTTTTCTACTGATGCGGGGATTATCAGTTTTTTCAGATACGTACAGCCTTCAAATGCCCTGTCACCGATTTCCTTTACACCATCCGGAATGATGATGCTGTCCAGCGAGCGCGCATCCTGAAAGGCACAGGCATCAATCCGCTCCGTGCCGACCGGAATGATGACTTCTTTCATCGCATTTCCTCCGGAAAGGCCAGATTCTGCGATAATGCAAAATTACTGTAACCGCGCTTGTCCGTCACATCTTCCAGAATATTCAGCCATTCCGGAAGTATGACAGGGGTATCTATCGAAGGCAGTTCGATTTCCAGTGTGGCATATTTGTCACTGAATTCATAAATATCAATCTCCAGTAACTGCCCCTCATAGGGAATACAGCACCGGATTTTGTGGATGCTGTGACAAGCAGGTTCAGCCTCTTTCAGCAATTCCAGATAGGTCTGTTCAGAAATTTCATCTTCCAGCTCTATGCGTTCGCCAAAACCGATTTTGTGTTTCTGCGTGTAAGTATATTCCCAGTTTCCGGCATTTCCGCGCTTGCGCACTCTGCGCCCGAATCCTGATTCGTTCTGTATCAGATAGGTCTGTATGATTTCTGTCGCATCACAGCCCGAAATCTTCTTTAATACTTCGGCATCCGGTTTCTGTATCAGATATTTCCGCTCGATTTCCTTCGGAAGAAGGTCTTTTTTTTCACTCATCCTGCAATTCCTTTGGTATCCGTTTTCGCCTGAAATTTATCACTCTTGACGACAACACGTTTATGCGTTCCGTGTCCGATGTTTCCGATTTCATCACGCGCACTCACCTGAAATGTGATTTCACGTCCGCTGACAGCAATAATCTCCGCTTCGGCAAATACCGTCATCCCCATAGGTGTTGATGATGTATGCTCGATATGCAGAGATGTTCCTACTGTTGTTTCATTCTCATCCAGAAAAGGCTTCACTGCCGCGCAGGAGGCTTCTTCCATCAGTGCGGCCATTGATGGGGTCGCGAATACTTTCAGTGAGCCGCTCCCCACTGCAATTGCAAGTTTATCTGTCGTGACGCGTGTATAAACTTCGGCTCTTTCACCGACTAAAATTTCTTTCATGATATTTTTTCTCCTTCTTGATAAATCAATCTAATGCAAGCAATTTAAAATCCCATTCATATTCTTCCGGATGCGCCAGCAATGCCCGAAAATCGTTTTTGCTTGCAATATGTTCCATCAGACTTTTTTTCAGTTTTTCATAGGGAGATGCTATATTTCCTTCAAACAGAAACAGTATCACTTCCAGCAGACGGGAGGCATTCAGTGCATTTGCGTGAGCTTCCTGAAGCATTCTCCATTCTCTCATATCATTTCGATGTTCGGAATCTGTTTTTTCAATTTCTTTCAGAAATGATTCCTGTATCAGAAACTCATAGATTTCCCGTAATTTTTCCGCAGGAATTTCGGTTTCATACCATTTTGATTCTGTTGAGCCGTGACCTGTTATTGTTTCGCACAGTTCAAACAGGCCAAACGCAACCGGATAGCATTTTCGCCAGAAACATACCGAAAAATACGGATACCAAGTATTTACGTCATCTTTGTAAGTAATCGCACGACCTGTTTTCTTTTCACTGATTCTTGCTTCAATGCTCAAATCATTAGGTTCAAAATATTCTTTCATAACAGCATCCCTTCTTTTCGGGCGGTTTCGATAATTTCTCTGGCAAATTCTCCGATGCGCTCACTTCCGTCTGCGGTCACTCCGCAGTTGCGTTTTTCTACCTGTTCCGCGTGTATGCCGTGTTTCATCCACGAGATTCCGCCTTTGGTATAATTCAACAGCATCGGATGAATTCTGTCCAGCGCGTTTGCAAATTTCGCCTCCGGTGTTTCCCGTGCCTCGAATTCTTCCCATAAACCACGGTATTCCTGACACTGTTCCTCCGGCAATAACGAAAATATCCGGTCAGCGGCTTTCCGTTCGCGTTCGGCTTTGGTTTGATTTCCGGCTTCATCATAACAATACGTATCGCCGGCATCTATCTCGACAACATCATGCATCAGAACCATTTTCATGACATGCAGAACATCCACTTTCTCCCGTGCGTGTTCGGCCAGAATGCAGGCCATCACCGCCAAGTGAAAGCTATGTTCTGCATCATTTTCCTGTCTGTCCTCGTGCAGAACCAGCGTCTGCCGATAGATATTCTTTAATTTATCCAGCTCCAGTATAAATTTTATCTGCTGTGAAAATCTGTCTTCCATACTATCACCCCAGAAGATTCATCTTCTCTTTTTCCTGTAAAATCCGGTAAACACTTTCGTTAATTCTTTCTTCCGAAATTCTTCCCGTATTGACGGCATCTTCTATCGCATTGACAGATGCTGTCAAATCTGTAGGCATCAGAATCACATCCACACCGGCTTCAACAGCCATCACTGCCGATTCTGCCGGACTGTAACTCCCTGAAATGGTATTCATCTCAAACGAGTCCGTAATAATAATGCCATCAAAATATAATTCATGCCTCAGCCAGTCGGTGCATACTACATGCGATAAACAAGATGGTATCCCATCTCCGGCACAGGTCATTATCTGATGACTGACCATCACAAAATCTGCTCCGGCATCAACTCCGAACTGAAATGCTACAAATTCCGAATTTCTTAACTCATCCAGAGAACGATTGATAATAATCTGTGAATCATAATGCGCGTTGCCGTCCTCTGCTCCAAGACCAGGGAAATGCTTCAGTGTGGCGGCAACTCCTGTACTTTGAATGCCTTTGACCACTCCGTCAACCATATTTGCAACTACATAGGGGTCAGAACTGAATATCCGATTGCCGAGTTCATTTCCGCTGTTCAGATTCACATCCGCTACAGGTGCGAAATCCAGATTAAAACCAAACTGCTGAATTTCACTCCCAAGCGTCTGACCTATCCAGTAGGCTTCATTCCAGTCGTTCCGGCTTCCGTATTCCTGCATTGGATTCAGCTTTGTCGTGCCGAGTTTTTTAGCACATCTCGCCACGAGTCCGCCTTCTTCATCGACTGCCAGAAACATTCCTACTCCGGTATCTCTTGCATAACTCTGCGTATTCGATAACATCTGCGATGTCTGTCCTCCGGAAACAAGGTTATCTCCGAAATAAACCAGTCCGCCGACAGGCTGTTCATAAATACATTCCTGCGTCCACGTTCCGGCCGCTGTCACTGTTCCTGCACCGGTCAGAAGTTCCGGCCGGACGATAAACATCTGATAGATTTTTTGTCTCAAAGTCATCTGATTCAGAATTTCCCATGCATTTCCTGTCAGATGTATGACTTCCGGTTCGGTTTCGATGACTTCCGGTTCAGTTTCCGGCGGTGCTGTCTGAATTATCGGGTCGGTCATGACTGTTGTCGTGTGCGTAGTCGTATGAGATGCTGTCGCCCTCGATGTTACTGTTGTGCGCTTTTTTCCGGAACTTCCGCCGCCGCTTACATAATAATAAATGATTACGGTTTCTTCCGGATTTTCTGCATCCTGCACTATTTCTGTCGAAAGCAGTTCCGTAACTGCTTCGATTTCTTTGGATGTCGTTCCGGCTGTTGTCGTTTCCGTTCCCGATTCTGAAACTTTTGTCGTGACCGTTGTCGAATTAACTGTCGATTTTACGGATAATGCCGTTTCTGAAACTGCTGTTTCCGATAAAGTTTCGGAAATTACCGTCTCCGGCTGAGTTTCTTTCGGAAGTTCTGCCTGTTCAATTTCGCGGCCGCATCCTGTACAGATGCAGGCTAATATCAGAATAAATCCTAATTTCCGGCTTTTCATTAATATGCCTTGCCCCAGAGTACCATGTGTTTTGCAGGCTTTCCACAGCAGACACATACATCAGAAATCTGTTTCTGTTCCAGCGGAATGCATCTTGAACCTGCTCCCGTCTGCGCCTTGACTTCATCTTCGCAGGTTTCTTCTCCGCACCACATCGCTTCGATGAAACCGTCTCCCTGTTCCAGCGCCTGATTGATTTCATCAATCGTTTTGCACTGATAAGTTCTCTTATTGCGGTTTTCCAGTGCCGCCTGATACAGTCCGTCATGTACTTCCTGTAACTTTGCCTGTACGCTTTCTACCAGAGTATCCAGAGAAATGCTTGTCTTTTCACCGTTATGACGGGTCGCAAGCACACACTGTCCGGCTTCAATATCGCGAGGGCCGATTTCTACACGTACCGGCACACCCTTCATTTCATATTCGGCAAACTTCCAGCCAGGGGAATTTTCAGAATCATCCAGCTTGACTCTCAGACCGGCATTTTTCAGCTGATTGTATAATTCAGTTGCTTTTTCCAGTACGCCTTCTTTATGCATTGCGGCAGGTACGATAACAACCTGAATCGGCGCAACTGCCGGAGGCAGTACTAAACCATTGTTATCGCCGTGTGTCATGATAATCGCACCGATTAATCTTGTCGTCACGCCCCAGCTCGTCTGATGCGGATACTGTAATTTGTTATCCTTTCCGGCATACTGAATGTCAAATGCTTTTGCAAAGCCATCACCAAAATAATGCGATGTTCCTGCCTGTAAAGCCTTGCCGTCATGCATCAGGGCTTCAATGGCATAAGTCGATACTGCTCCGGCGAATTTATCGCTTTCGGTTTTCTTGCCCTGTACGACCGGAATCGCTAACGCATCCACACAGAATTTTGTGTAAACATTCAGCATCTTTTCTGTTTCTTCGATAGCTTCTTCCGCAGTTGCATGAATTGTATGACCTTCCTGCCAGAGAAATTCTCTCGAACGCAGGAACGGTCTTGTTGTCTTTTCCCATCTTACGACACTGACCCACTGATTGTATAATTTCGGCAGGTCTCTGTAAGAATGTACTGTCTGAGCGTAATGCTCGCAGAACAGCGTTTCGGATGTCGGACGCACACAGAGTCTTTCTTCAAGCTTATCATTTCCGCCATGCGTTACCCATGCCACTTCCGGCGCGAATCCTTCTACATGGTCTTTCTCCTTCTGTAACAGAGATTCCGGAATAAACATCGGCATACATACGTTTTCATGACCTGTTTCCTTGAACATGCCGTCAAGAATTTTCTGCATGTTCTCCCAGATAGCATAGCCATAAGGACGGATTACCATACATCCCTTGACACTTGTGTAAGAAATCAGTTCTGCTTTCTTGACAATATCTGTATACCACTGTGCAAAATCTTCATCCATAGATGTGATTGCTTCAACAGATTTCTTGTTCTTATCCTGTTTTGCCATAATTCAAAAACCTCTCTTGATTGATTATTATTTTATGATTTGTGATTTTTATCCGCCTTTTTCCGGACAACCGCCTTTTTCTTCGGCTGTTCCGGTTCGGGAGGCAGTTCGTAAATCGAACGAACATGATATGTTTCGCGTGTTCCGGACTTCTTTCCGGCTGATTTCGGAAAATGTTTCGCTTTCCACTTATCGAACGCTTCCGCCATCTTCGGGGTGAATACCGCCGCCAGAAATATCAGCGCGAATATTCCCAGACATTTCAGTCCGAAACGCACTATCAAACTGATGTCAATTGTAGTTTCCAGCAAGTCTATCAGTCCTTTGCTATTATAACATAATTCTGTGGATTTGTAAATACTCTGCTTACAGACTGCCCGAAACTCTTGCATTTGCAAGCATCAGCTTGATTCTGTTCTCCTGATTGACTCTCGTTGCCCCAGGGTCGTAGTCAATCGCGATGATGTTCGCGTTCGGATAGCGTTCCTTAATCGCTCTGCTCATGCCCTTTGCAATAATATGATTCGGCAGACAGCCAAACGGCTGTGTGCAGATGATATTTTCTGTACCGCTCTCGGCAAGTGCGCCCATTTCCGCAGGAATCAGCCAGCCTTCGCCCATGTTCACGCCTAAACTGATATACTGCTGTACAGAGTCAAGCAAATGCTCGAAATCATGCGGCGGTACGAATACGCCATGCTCTTTCATCACGTTCATGACTTTTTTCTGTTCGGCTAAGAACATCTTGTATAGCATCTGGAATACTGGCGTTGCTTTCGTGTATCTGCCGTAAAGCTGGGCATCCTGTACTTTATTCACCAGATAATATAATATAAATTCCAGCATGGACGGCACTACCGGTTCACAGCCTTCCGAAATCAGAAAATCTTCCAGATGATTATTTCCTAACGGTGAGTATTTTACATAAATCTCCCCGACAATCCCGACTCTGATTTTCTTCTCTCGTGTGCGCTCGATAGTCGCGAAATCATCCAGCATCTGTTTATAATATTTCTTCGTGACAGTGTAATCATTGGAACGCAGAATCTTACAAGCTCTCTTTGTCCATTTGCGGAGCATCTTTTCCGAACTGCCCTTGACTACTTCATAAGAACGGCACTGATTATATAATGTCTGGAGCATATCGCCGTATATCATTGCATATATTGTCCGGATTATCATCGGCATACTCATGTGCCAGCCGTTTTCAGGGTCTTTTCCAGTCCTACGAAATTCAGAGAAATCACCGGCACTTGCGGATAGGTATCTTTCAGGGCCTTTCTCAGCAGATGAATATAATTCGATGCCCGACAGCCGCCGCCTGTCTGCGGCAACATCAAAGCGACTTTATCGGGGTCATAACGGCCGCTTTTCAGTGCTTCCATAAACTGCCCGATGCATAACAATGCCGGATAACAAGTATCATTATGCACATTCTTTAAGCCTTCTTCCACGACTTTTCGGGATTCGCTCTGCAAGACTTCACAGTTATATCCATAAAATTCAAATACATTTGTCATCAGCTGAAAATGTATCTGCAACATAGTAGGCACTAGAATTGTATGCGTTTTCTTCATTTCTTTCGTGAAAATCGGATAGTCTCTTTCATTCTCCAAAAATATTTCTCCTTTCTTATCCTGATTTTATTTTGACTGATTCATCGCGGCCAGCAGGCTTCTGAGTCTGATTTTTGCCGCGCCTAAATTTGTGATTTCATCAATCTTCAGCTGGGTGTAAAGCTTTCCGGAAGATTCCAGAATGCTCCGCACTTCATCGGTTGTGATGGCATCAATACCGCATCCGAATGATACTAACTGTACTAACTGCATATCCGGCTGGGTTGTGACATACTGCGCCGCTCTGTATAATCTGCTGTGATACGTCCATTGATTATATACATGCAGATGCGGCATCTTCCCCAGCATGGCAACGCTTTCTTCCGAAATGACCGCAAGTCCCAGACTCGTGATGAGCTTGTGAATTCCGTGATTAATCTCTTTATCCAGATGATACGGCCGTCCGGCAAGGACTATAATCTTCCGGCCTTCGGCACGGGCCTGCGAAACGATTTCTCTTGCTTTCTTCGTCATTTCCTTCCGGAAGTCCGCAAGCGACTGATATGCCATATCTACAGCATCGGGTATCTGTTTCTGTATGCCGTACTTCGCGAGAGCTTTCTTCATCACCTGAATCACGTTCTTCCGATTGTTAATATCCAGATACGGATTGCAGAAATTCACATCATTCAGACCGCTGTGATTTGCTTTCATCAGTTCCGGATAATATGCCACGACCGGACAGTTATATCTGTTATCCGTATCGGGTTCGCCGAGATTGTAGGTCATGCACGGCCAGAAAATGAAATCAACCTTCTTTTCCAGCAGTGCTTCAATATGCCCGTGCGCTATCTTCGCCGGATAACATACTGTATCGGACGGAATCGTGTGCTGTCCGCTGAAATACATCTTCCGCGTACTTTCTCCGGAAATCACGACTTCAAATCCCAGCTTTGTGAAGAACGTATGCCAGAACGGCAAAAGCTCATAATAATTCAGCACCATCGGCAGACCGACTACTGCTCTCTTGCGAGGCGGTTTCTTCTCGGCGATTTCAAGAAGTCTGTCATATTTATAATTATATAAATCCGGCACTTCGGTTTCTCTGCGGATGCCTGCACCCTTTTCACAGCGGTTTCCTGAAACGAATCGTCCGCCATCCGAAAAACGGATTACGTTTAACAGACAGTTCGCTGTACATCCGCCGCATCTGACATTTTTCGATGTGTAAGAGAAATTTTGAAGTGCCTCCGGAGAAATCAGGCTTGTTTCGCCGTTTTCTTCCTGCTGTTCCTTCGCATACAGTGCCGCGCCGAATGCGCCCATCAGTCCGGAAATCGCCGGCCGAATCACATTCCGGCCGAGTTCGCGCTCGAAACATCTCAAAACGGCATCGTTCAGGAATGTTCCGCCCTGTACGACAATATTCTTGCCCAGTTCATCAACGCTTTTCGCACGGATGACTTTGTAAATCGCATTCTTGATGATAGATGCCGATAATCCGGCAGAAATATCTTCTACTGTTGCGCCGTCCTTCTGCGCCTGCTTGACACTGCTGTTCATGAATACCGTACAGCGTGAACCTAATTCGACAGGCTTTTCCGCGAATAAGCCCATCTGTGAAAATTCGCCAATATCATAGCCCAGTGCCATCGCAAACGTCTGGATAAATGAACCACATCCCGAAGAACAGGCTTCATTTAACATGATGCTGTCAATCGCGCCGTTCTTAATCTTGAAACATTTAATATCCTGTCCGCCGATGTCAATAATAAAATCCACATCCGGACAGAAAAATGATGCCGCCTTGAAATGCGCTACTGTTTCAACAATGCCGTAATCTACTGACAATCCGGCTTTTATCAGGTCTTCGCCGTAACCTGTTACCGCACTTGCCTTGATAATCAGATTTTCATTCTTATCGGCATAAATCTGCTTTAATTTATCCGCAATTCTGTCAAGCGGCTGACCTTCATTCGAGGCATAATGACTGTATAACAGTCTGCCGTCTTCCGTAATCAGCACCAGCTTTGTCGTTGTCGAGCCGGAGTCAATTCCCAGATAGGCTTCTCCTTCATAAGTCCGCAAATCCGCATACTGCAAATCGCATCTGCGATGACGTTCCACAAATTCTGCATATTCTTCTCTGGAATCGAACAGCTTTTCTCCCGTCATGACATCCGAATTCGCCTTTGCATCGCGGACTTTTTCGAGCAGAGCTTCGGCTGTTTTCGGCGAATCTTTGCTTTCTTCGGCATAAAGCGCACTTCCTAACGCTACAAATACAGGTGCTTGTTCCGGAAAAACAGCATTTTCTTCCGAAAGCTTTAACCCTTCTACAAAAGCCTTTCTCAGACCCTTCTGGAATGATAAAGGCCCTCCCAGAAATAACACTTTGCCTTTGATTTCACGTCCCTGTGCCAGTCCTGCAACAGTCTGGTCTACAACGGCCTTGAAAATACTCGCCGCGACATCTTCACGCGCCGCCCCCTGATTCAATAACGGCTGAATATCTGATTTTGCAAATACACCGCAGCGGGAAGCTATCGGATAAGTTCTTGTTGCTTTCAGAGAAGCTTCATCCAGCTCCTGCACGGTAATTCCCAGCAAAGTCGCCATCTGGTCGATAAATGCCCCTGTACCGCCGGCGCATGAACCGTTCATTCTCTGCTCGACACCGCCGGTCAGAAAAATAATTTTTGCATCTTCTCCCCCTAATTCAATTACCGCATCCGCATCCGGATAGCATGTCTTTACTGCCAGAAATGCAGAATGTACCTCCTGTACAAAAGAGATTCCTGCGGCATTCGCCAGACCCAGACCCGCTGAACCTGTCATCGCACTGCGGAATTCTGCATCCGGAAATTTTTCTGCAATGGCTTCCAGCTGTTCCGATACGGTTTCCTTGACCTTTGAAAAATGTCTCTGATAAGCGGAATGCAGAATCTTTCCCGATTCGTCACAGACAACGGTCTTGACCGTTGTCGAGCCGACATCAATTCCTAAAGCATATAATTTCATTGATTTTCCTCCAATTTAAAATATCGGTAAATCCTGTTCTTTCTAGTAATTAGTAACGCTTTCTTCCGTTTTTGTTACAGAATTTTTATATCAGACTGTCTTCGTGCATGATTTTTCCGTCCTGCATGAAGATTCTGGGAATCCGCTTGGATATGCCGCAGACTACTTCATAGCCGATTGTTCCGTAAATGCCTGCAAGTTCATCCGCCGTGATGGTGTCATTTCCGTCCGAGCCTATCAGAGTGACAACTTCTCCTACGGAGGCATCCGGCACATCGGTCACATCTATCATGGTCTGGTCCATGCAGACACGGCCGACAATCCGGCATCTGATGCCGTTTACGAGCACTTCGCCTTTATTGGAGAGCAGACGGGAATAACCATCTGCATAGCCGACTGTTATCGTGGCGATTCTGCGTGTGCTTTCTGCCTGATAGGTTCTTCCGTAGCTGATGCAGTCACCGGCATGTACTTCCTTGATATGACTGATTCTTGTCCGGAACGACAGTACCGGCTCTAATGCCAGAGGCATCGCAAGTGCGGCATTCGGCTTTAATCCGTACATGATGATGCCTGCTCTTGCGAGCGTGCTTTCCGGCTGATTGTGATAGCATACTGCCGCACTGTTCATGCAATGTACATGACGGAAGATAATTCCGCTTTCTTTTAATTTTTCCGCCGTCCGGAAAATGGCATCGCGCTGATGTGCGGTATATTCCAGATTTTCGGCATCATCTTCATCGGCAACGGCAAAATGTGTGAAAAGCCCTTCCACCTGCAAGCCGGTAAGCGAAACTATCTCATGCAGTTCGTTCAGACAGGTTTCCTCATCCTGTGTCCGGATGCCGATTCGTCCCATACCCGTATCCAGCTTGATGTGACATCTTACCGTCCGCGCGGGCTGGGCACAGCTGGAAAGACTTTTTGCATAATCCACCGAAACAATCGCCTGTATGATATTATACTCCGCAAGCAGAGGCGCACATTCCGGCGAGGTATACCCCAGAATCAGAATTTCTCCTTCCGGACACCATTTCCGTACCCGAACAGCTTCTTCAAAACTCGATACCGCATAGAACCGAATTCCCAGTTCATAAAGCTTTTTACAGATAAATTCTTCTCCGTGACCGTAGGCATCTGCTTTCACGACAGCACAGTATTCTGTACTTTCTGCCAGTTTTTCCTGAATTGCCTTTACATTATGGGCAAGTGCATCCAGTGAGATTTCTGCCCATGCCCTCTGTCGATACTGTATCATAATTTCGATTCGTCTCCTTACTGAATTATAAAATATATATATTATATTTATCGCAAAAAATAATTTTAACTGC
>JAFUWP010000439.1 GCA_017483405.1 Oscillospiraceae bacterium
CTTTGGAAAGATTCCGGATAAGTCTCCGGCGCATATCGGTGATATGCAGTTTTTCCATAGAGTCTTCCACTTGTTTTTTGCGTTCGGCACGGGAAACGCCTTTGAGTCCGGCGACAAACATGAGATATTCCTCAACTCTCATATCGGGATAGACCGGCGGAATTTCCGGCAGATAGCCGATGCATTTCTTGGCTTCGCTTGCCTGTTCGGTAATATCAAAGCCGTTGACAGTCACCGTTCCCCCCGTGGACGGCAGATAGCCGGCGATGATATTCATCGTTGTGGATTTTCCTGCGCCGTTAGGCCCGAGAAAACCCAGAATTTCATTATCCCGAATTTCAAAGTCAATGCCTTTGACGGCGGGATTTCTGCCGTAATATTTCGACAGATTCTTGATTTCGACCATAAATACATGTTCCTTTCTCTTTGATAAAATGCAGTACGGACATACATAAAAATATTATCGCATATAAATATGAATAAAATATTTCTAAATTATTTCTGATTTGTGAATTCAGAAAAACGCAGATTTACCATATCAGTATAACGGCTGACTGTGTTTGATGTGTGAAAATTTATTGCATAATGTTTGAAAATTTGTTGTTAAAATATACAAATTTTGTGTTCGGTTCATGTACATAGTGCCGAAATCGTGTAAAAAATCTTCCGGATTCGTGGGAAAGCCTTGACAAAACCGCCGGAATTGACTATAATTAAATCATGAAAGTCTGTTCCTGTACTGCACTGATACCGGAATATGACTGTCAGAATTGGTGTGATATTTTTTTAAAAAATCTTAAAATCCTAAAACCAAAAATCAAACGAGAGGGGAAATTAGAATGCTTTTTAAAAAGAGCAAAGCAGTGATTGCTGCTATCCTGTCCGCTGCTACACTGGCTGCCACAATGGCCTCTGCTGTAGCTTATGCCGGCACAAATGTCGGCGGAACACCTGGTCAGAGAACCAAAGCAGAAGCTTTTGGCGATTCTACTTATGCTGAACGCTTCCTGTCCCTTTATGATGACGTTGTCACAAATGGTCAGGCTAACGGCTATCTCAGCAAAAACACAAACGGCGATTCTTTCGGAATTCCGTACCATGCTGTTGAAGAAGTTATCATCGAAGCTCCTGACTATGGTCATGAAACCACTTCCGAAGCTATGTCCTATCTGGTATGGGCTGCTGCAATGAGAGACAACATTGCAAAGAACCATGCTTCTCAGGTAAACGGTGGTGTACAGTACACAGGCGACCTTGCAAAGGCTTGGAAGACAATGGAAGTTATGATTCCTGATGTACAGGACAACTTCTGGACAGCAGGCAGCGTAAGCGCACAGTACTGCGGCGAATATGATACTCCTGACCAGTGCCCTGATGCGTGGGCCGGCGAAGCTGACCACACCGCATCTAACCCGATTTACAGCTACTTCACAAGCGTATACAAGGGCAAAGACGGCAAGGGCGGTCTGTACCTGATGCACTGGCTGGCTGACGTTGACAACTGGTATGGTTTCGGCGAAGGCACAAACTTCACATTCATCAACACCTTCCAGCGCGGCGAGCAGGAATCCTGCTGGGAAACTGTTCCGCAGCCCTGCGTTGAAACTCTGAAGGCTGGTAATCCTCAGCAGGGTATCAAGGGTATCTTCAACAGAGACTCTCAGGTAACTCCTCAGTATGCTTACACAAACGCACCTGACGCTGAAGACCGTGCAATTCAGGGTGTATATGATGCAAATCAGTGGGGTGTCGGCGATTCTTCCGTATCTGCAAAGGCTGCGGAAATGGGCGACGAACTCCGTAACAACATGTATGATAAATATTATCAGAAGATTGCTGAAAGCACCAGCTATGCAGGCTGGCAGAACGGCAATGCAGGTGCAGATTCTGCTCACTATCTGATGAACTGGTATACTTCTTGGGGCGGTGCTCTGTCCACTTCCGGTCAGAACTGGTGCTGGCAGATTGGCTGCTCTCATGCACATGAATTCTATCAGAACCCGCTGGCTGCATTCGCTCTGATTCAGGATGCTGACCTCAAGAGCGGCATGAAGGCACAGGGCGCAGTTCAGGACTATACAAAGTCTCTGGAAAGACAGATGGAATTCTATCTGTGGTTACAGTCTGCTAATGGTCCTATCGCTGGTGGTGCAACGAACTCTTGGAGAGGCCGTTATGAAGCATATCCGTCCGGCAAGTCCACATTCTACGGCATGGCATATTGGGACCACCCTGTATATGGTGACCCTGTATCCAACAACTGGATTGGTAACCAAGTATGGGCTGTTCAGCGTCTGTCCGAACTGTATTACTGGGTAAAGACCAA
>JAFUWP010000038.1 GCA_017483405.1 Oscillospiraceae bacterium
AGGACGTTAAAGAGTGTCGATTTGCCGACATTCGGCTTTCCGGCGATGACGGTATGAAGACCTTCACGGAGAATTTTTCCGTAATCATAACTCGACATGAGCTGATGCATGTCGGAAAGTAATTGTTGCATTTTTGCTCCTAAGGTATCAGCATCCACATTAGGGATGTCTTCATCAGGATAATCCGCCCAGACAGCCAAATCAGAAAGCATTTCCAGAATTATCTGTGAAAATTCCGAGATTTTCCGGAAAGTCGCACCGTCACGGAGAGTTCTGGCATAGCGGACGGCATTTTCACCGGATGCGGAGATTAAATCTGCAACAGCTTCGGCCTGCGTAAGAGATAATTTGCCATTGAGGAAAGCTCGTTTTGTAAATTCACCTGCTTCGGCAAGACGGACATCAGGATGTGCCAGAACGGTTCGTAAAATCTTCTGAGAAAGAAATCTTCCCCCGTGGCAGGAAATTTCGACAACATCTTCACCGGTATAACTGTGGGGATTCCTGAACACTGTCAGAACAACATCATCCAGAATTTCCTGATTCTGATTGATAAAATAGCCATAAGAACAAGTATAGCCATCCATCTGGGAAGGAGACTTTCCGCGGACGGGCTGAAAAAACTGTTCGGCGCAGGGGACAGCATCCGCACCGGAAATACGGATGACCGCAACACCGCCTGAACCGTTCGGCGTAGCGATGGCGGCGATAGTGTCAATAAGTTGTTGCATTTTTGCTCCTCCTGTTATCAAGATAATGCATAAAAAGAAGGCTGAACGAAATCCCGTCCAGCCTCCTGATAAAGATTAGAATTCAATTTTTCCGTACAGGCCGGCATTGAGGTCATCTTCCGGCTTAGGACGTTTATAGTCTTTTTCAAAACTGGTTTTCATGGAATCCATAGAGATTCTGCTAGGCGGTGCATCAGAATTTCTTCTGGAGCTGTCGCGTCTGCCGTGATTTCTGCCGCGGTTTCTTCCGTCATTTCTGTCATTTTTATCATTTTTGTCATGATAGTTTCTGCGCTTGCCGGAACGCTGAGGCTTTTCGGTAGAAGAAATCACCACTTTGCGATAAGGTTCTTCACCGATGCTCTTGGAAGTAACACCCTCGATTTCCGCGATAGCAGAATGAATAATTCTGCGTTCGTACGGATTCATCGGTTCGAGAGTCGTGGAGCGATGAGAATGCAGAACATTTTTCGCGATTTTATTGGCAAGTTCTTCGAGAGTTTTTCTTCTGCGTTCGCGATAATTGGCAGTATTCAGGATGATTCTGTAATAATCCTTATCCGCACGGTTTGCGGTCATGAAAGTGAGGTACTGCAAAGAATCAAGCGTTTCGCCTCTCTTGCCGATAACAGCACCGCTGTTCGGAGTCTGAATCTCGATGATAGCACTTTCACTGCCGGCATTGACTTTGAGTTCAGCCTTCACACCCATAGCGGTGAGGATGCCTGTAAGATATTCTTTTGCCTTTTCGATTTTTGCAAGGGCAGTTTCGGAAGGTTCACCGGTAATTAATTCATCATCGGGCTGGATGGCGGAAATTTTTTCCGGAACAGTTGTTGCAGATTCACTCACGGGTTCAGATGCCGGAACTTCTTCCGGAACGGTTGTTGCAGATTCACTCACGGGTTCGGATGCCGGAACTTCTTCCGGAACGGTTGTTGCAGATTCACTCACGGGTTCAGATGCCGGAACTTCTTCCGGAACAATTGTTGCAGATTCACTCACGGGTTCGGATGCCGGAATTTCTTCAGGGATTTCAATCATGGGTGTTTCGGAGAAATTCTGCACCGGAACATCTTCTTCAAAAGAATCCGTTTCGGGTTCTGAAATTGTGATGGGAACATAAGTAGCCTTAACTCTGGCCTCGCCCTTTGTCATCAGTCCAAGAAAGCTTTTTTTCGGTTCTTCGAGAATTTCAAATTGAATCTCACTTTCGGAAACCCCGAAAGTACGGGCGGCGAGTTCTTTTGCGTCTTCGACAGTTTTTGCATTAAAAATCTGAGTCATGTAAAAACCTCCTTATTCGTATTATTTTTTCTTTTTTGTATGATTATCGTCTGCACCGGAATCAGAATCGTTATCGCCATATTTTTCGGCGATGCGTCTTCTGGCTTCACGGATGACAGCCGTATTATATTCTTCCATTTCAGCGCGGGAAAATCTTGCTTCGCCGTTATCGCTGTCAGAATAGCGCACTCTGTTGCCGGCAGTACCCTGCTGTTCCTGTGCGCGCATCATTTCTTCCTGCTGTTCCATCAATTTCTGCATCATGGAAGGACGGCGTTTTGCATTTTTCGCTTTTTCGCGTTCTGCCTCGCCGATTTTCTCGACACGTTCTTCATTGAACCACGCATAGAGGAACACGCTTTGCAGGAATGAAAATACGGAGGAACAGAGCCAGTAAAAACCAACACCGGCAGGCACGGTAAATGCCAGCCATACGGAGAATAACGGCATTGCATAGAGCATCGCATTCATACTGCCCATGTTAGGCATATCCGGATTGCGCTTTTTCTGCATCTTCTGGGAGTAGACCGTGAAGACAAGCTGCATCAGACCGGACAGAATCGGGATTAAAAACAGGAAAAAACTGGAATTTTCCGAAGGTTTCGTGCTGGGAGTTTCACTGAGCTTGACACTTCCGAGCGTGAAGGTCTTTGCAAAATCAGTGACTTCCGTGACAAACTGATTGTCGATATAATTTAATTTCTGGACGGTTTCGCTGTCATTTTCCGCAAAGGTGACTTGTCCGTCCTGAATTACCGCGGAAAAGGCTTCCGGATTCTGGAGCATTTTCTCCATGATGATTAATTCCTGACGCATACTGTTTTTCGTCAGTGTTTTTTCGGTATCCGCATCCAGAGAAATCACGATGGATTTGGCCTCATCAATGATATTTGCATCATAATTGAGGATATACGTCATCGGCTTATAGACAACGGCCAGCACACCCCAGAGCAGAATCAGCGGAATAAACGAAGTCAGGCAAGATGAATACGGATTGATATTTTCATCCTGATAAAGCTGAAACTGTTCCATCTGCATTTTATTGGGGTCATTTTTATATTTTTCCTGTAGTTTCTTGAGTTTCGGGTTCAAAAGCTGCATTCTTGCAGTATTTTTCTGCTGTTTGTAAGAAACAGGAAACAGAATCATTCTGGTTACAAATGTAAACAGAATAATCGAAATACCGTAATTCCCGACAAGCTGATAGATAATCTTCATCAGAAAGCCCAGCGGAATTGCGATAAGATTAATTAAAAAATTCAAAATTGCTACCTCATTCCTGATGTTCTGAAATCTGTTTGTTCTCTGTAAAAAAATAATATAATAAAATTCCGGCTATTGCTTTTTCTGCACAAGGTCTTTGAAGGAAAATGAATCAGGGACTTCATCGACACCGCCCCTCGCCCACGGATGACAGCGGAGCAGACGGTGAAGCGCAAGAACTGAACCTTTTCCCGCGCCGAAGCGTTCAATGGCCGTACAGGCATAGCAGGAACATGAGGGATAATACCGGCAGCATCGCGGAAACAGCGGAGAAATGCATTTCTGATACAGACGAATCAGCAATATCAGCATGAATTTCATGATTTTTTCTCGCCTCTTTTTGGCTGGGGCTGACCGCCCTGATAAATCTGATGCAAAGCCGGCATACCGTATTTGCGGAGATAGCGGCTCAGGACATCGGACTTGATTTCGGTGATGCCTGCTCTTGCCACAATGACAATATCCAAACCCACGGGGGCGAGCAGTTCATTTTCGCGCCATGCCTGCCGGATGAGCCTTCTGGCTCTGCTCCGGCAGACTGCATTTCCGACTTTTTTGCTTGTTGTAATTCCCAGACGGTTTACCGGCAGGCGATTGACTCTTGCATAGAGAATCACATTTTGAGAAACCACGGATTTCCCTTTCCGGTAACAGAGCTGAAAATCCTTATTCTGCGTCATAATTTCTGTATAAAGCATAAATTACCTCTAAATTAAGAATCACAAAAATCACATGCGATAAAACAAAAAGACCACAAATAAGATTTGTGGTCTGACTCGTCAATGGGAAAGTCTTTTTCTGCCCTTTGCTCTCCTGCGAGCTAAAACCTTTCTGCCGTTTCTGTCGGACATTCTTTTCATGAAACCGTGTTCTTTTTTTCTGTGCAGTTTCTTAGGCTGGTAAGTTCTTTTCATTGCAAATTTCCTCCTTTCTGCTCTGCCGGCCACCCTGACAGCCCGTCAGTGCGCTCCGGCGTTTTTGTACTTTCATACCCTTTTATTATAGCCTATTCTGGGGCATCTGTCAAGGGCTTTTTGAAAAAAATTTTCAGACAAAGGAAAAAAATGGAAAAAATGAGTTTTCAACATGGCAAACTGCACAAAAAGCATTTTTTGATTTTTAGTTTATGGCTATATATCGCGAAAAATTAAATTTAAATTTTCCACTTTTTCAAAGCACCAGAAAAAAGAAAGTTTTCGGCATGGTAGGCATGATGTACATCTGTTCATGAAAAAGTTGAAAATCTTGTAGTCATTGCATAAAAAATATAGATAAATTATGAATTTTCAATACTATGCTTTTTGTTATCCACAAAACAGATAAAATTCTGTTGATTTTTCATATAAAAATTGCCATATAATGGAAAAATGTCAGAATCTGGAAACGCATTTGTATAAAGACAACATCTGTTTCAACTATTTCTCAATATCTCCGTGGTTTTGCATAAAAAAAGGCCTTTGAGGAGTAAATCTGCAATAAAAAAATAGGTTTTGCAATAAAAAGAGTGATAAATCTGCAACATTTTATGAATGAAATATGTACGGTTGTGCAGTGACAACATCCGTTCCAACTTTTTCAGGAATTTTTATTGCTTTTTCATAAAAAAGCTGTTGAAAGGAGTGAATCTGCAATAAAAAAATAAGTTCTGCAATAAAAAGAGTGATAAATCTGCAATAGTTTATGAATGAAATATGTACGGTTGTGCAATGACAACATCCGTTCCAACAATTTCTCAACATCTCCGTGGTTTTGCATAAAAAAAGGCCTTTGAGGAGTGAATCTGCAATAAAAAAATAGGTTTTGCAATAAAAAGAGTGATAAATCTGCAACACTTTATGAATGAAATATGTACGGTTGTTTTTGCGGTACACTTTTTTCAACAACTGTTAATAACTATGCGCTTTTTCAATAAAATTCGTTATTTATACTGAATTCTGAACTGATTTCAGTTTTACTATGCGCATAATCACGAAAATCAAACAAAAGTTTGCATATTTTCAGATAGTTTTCTTATATTTTTATGCAGTTTTTGTGAAAAATTCATATTTTTTTCTGAAAAAAGCTTTTTTATTTTATTTCTCAACTTTTCAATAGTGCAGAACGCTTTAGATTGTGGAAAATTTGAGTAAAATAAACAGCAATATTCATAACAGTATACAAAACAAAATCCAACTTTTGAATAGTTTTATATATTTTTCATCAAAAATTATGCAATGACGATTTCCGTTTCAACTTTTCATAAAAATTTTGTCTATTCTGTATAGGATGTCAAAAACGCTGTTTTTTTCTGCTCCGGAAATCGAAAAAATTTAAAAAACACTTGCTTTTTTACTTTAAATATGTTAGAATAAAATAAAGAAGAATTATGAAATGGAGGTCGCAGACATGAATTCCTTTGATGATGTGTTTGAACAAGTAAAGGCATACTGCACCGAGCAGGAACTCATCGCTCCGGTTGCTATGACAACTTGGATTAACACTATGGTGCCTGTCTCTCTGGACGGAAAAAAAGCTGTTTTTCAAGTAGATACAGAATTCCAGCAGGGCATCATTCTCTCTAACTACAAAAAATTTCTCGAAACTGCACTGGAACACCTTCTCGGCTTCAAAGTGGAAGTCATTGTGAATATCCAGACCAAAGAAATCCCTCAGCATCCAGATACCGCAGATTTCGAGCAGATTGACGAAAAACACGAAGAACTCCAGAAAAGCTATGAAGTCGCTAAATATGACTATACATTCGATACGTTTATCGTAGGCCGTTCCAATGAATTCGCCTTTGCCGCCTGTAAGGCCGTTGCATCCGATACCGCAGCGTCCTATAACCCCCTGTTCATCTACGGGGCATCCGGACTCGGCAAGACGCATCTGGTAACGGCTATTAAGCATGAAATGATGAGCCATAATCCTGATAAAAATGCCATCTACGTCACCGGCGAAGCCTTCGGCAACGAGCTGATTAAATCCATCGACCAGCGCGATACTACCGTCTTCCATGACAAGTACAGAAAGGCTGATGTGCTCATTGTTGACGATATTCAGTTCTTTTCCGGCAAGGAACGTATGCAGGAAGAATTCTTTCACACGTTCAATAAACTGCACTCGGAAGGCAAACAGATTGTCATCACGTCCGATAAGCCCCCCAGAGAGCTGAAAACGCTGGAAGAACGCATCAGAAGCCGTTTTGAATGCGGTTTGATTGCCGACATCAGCGCGCCGGATTTCGAGACAAGATATGCCATTATCCGCCGCAAAGCCGAACTTCTGGATTTGAAAATTCCGGATGAAGTGACCGAATTCATCGCCACACGGCTGAAAACCAATATCCGCCAGCTCGAAGGTGCTGTCAAAAAGCTGAAAGCCCTAAAAACTCTGGCAAACAGCTCCCCGACTATCTCGATGGCTCAGAGCGTCATCCGCGATATTCTCACCGATGACCAGCCAATCCCGATTACAGTCGAGAAAATTATCGCCGAAGTTGCGAATGTTTATGGCATTACGCCCGAAGACATCCGCTCCAGCAAGCGCACATCCCAGATTTCCACCGCCCGCAAAGTTGCCGCCTACGTTGTCCGAGAAGTCACCGGAATGCCCCTTGCCGCTATCGGCATGGAATTCGGCGGCAGAGACCATTCTACGATTGTTTATGCAATCAATACCGTCAACGATGCCCTGAAGAAAGATTCTAATCTCCGTGACCTTGTTGATGACATTATCAAAGACATTCGGGAGAA
Source organism: Oscillospiraceae bacterium (assembly GCA_017483405.1). Lineage (GTDB taxonomy): Bacteria > Bacillota > Clostridia > Oscillospirales > Ruminococcaceae > UBA3855. The sequence goes on from JAFUWP010000038.1 coordinate 7,016, forward strand.
AAATCCCGACCCGTCCAATGTGCTGTAATGCTTGTACTTGTTCAATTTGTACAAATTTTTCAACAGCCATTTTTCACACGTTTTGAGACTGGCACTTTTACACACGAAAGTGCCTTCGCTTTACTCTGCGAAAGCGGATTTTCTTTCAACACATTGTTGAAAACTCTGTTGAAAAATTGTTACCAAAAAAGTTTTCAACACACTTTCAACAAGTTTTCAACAGTTTCAACATAGTTTTCAACAGCGTTTTTTCAATCAATATCGCGAAAATTTGAAAAAACAGCCAAGTTTTCAACACTTTCAACTTTTCAACTTTCAACAGTTTGTTGAAAACTTTTCAAAAGTTACAGAGAAGTTAAAATCTTTCAACAATGTTTCCACAATGTTTCCACATTTTTTCAACTTTTCAACAGTTTGAACCCGATTTTGAAGCCGAAAATGAGTTTTCAACTTTTCAACAATCTTTCAACATGTTGAATGTTGAAAACTTTGAGTCTTTTTTGTCCATACATGGACGAAAAAAAAGTTTTCCACAGTTTCAACACCCCCTACTACTACTACTATCTATAAATAAGACTTTTTTTCAAAAAAAAATTTTTTCAGTTTCCGCTCGAAAAGTAACAAATTGTAACTTTTTCAGTTTTCTGATTTTTTCAGAATCAGAATCCTGATTTCTAAAAATTCCAAAAAGAAAAGGAGTCATTCCCGATTATGAAATTCACATGCAATAAAAATGATTTGTGTAATGCTATCGCTCATGTACTGAAAGCTGTCTCTGCAAAATCTCCTATCCCAGTAATGGAAGGCATCAGCATTCAGATGCAGGAAAATCAGATTGTACTGACTGGTTATAATCTGGAGATTGGTATCAGAACTTCCGTTCAGGCACAGTGTGACGGCGATTTTCATTTTGTCCTCAATGCCAGACTGTTCAGCGAAATGGCAAGACGTATGTCAGGTGATGAAATCACTCTCGAAATTGATGAAACCCTTAATGCCTCTCTTTCCAGTGAGAATACACGCTATCAGCTTTCTGCTATGAGCGCAGATGAGTTCCCTGAACTCCCCGTTGTCGAAAGTATGGCGAAAACTGTTGTCTCTCAGCAGATGCTCCGTTCTATGATTCAGGAATCCAGTTTCGCCGCCTCCGTCAAGGAGGATAAACCTATCCTCACAGGCGAACTGTTTGAATCCAGCGAAGGCGTTTTCTATATTGTCGCTATGGACAGATACCGCCTTGCACTCCGTCAGGAAAAAATTCAGGATATGGAAGATTTCCATTTCGTTGTGCCTAAAAAAGCCCTTAACGAGTTAATCGGCATGATGAAGGACGATGCCGAACAAACCTGCGAATTCTTTACCAACGGCAAGCATATTGTGTTCTCTGTCAACGGTTTTGAACTGTTCGCAAGACTCCTTGACGGTCAGTTCCATAACTTCCGGACAAGTATCCCCAGCGACAGCAAAACAAATGTTGTCATGTACAAAAAAGATATTGTCGCCTGCGCCGAACGCTGTTCCCTTCTGATTAACGATAAGAATAAAGCTCCGATGCGATGTGTCTTTTCTGATGGCTATCTCGAAATTTCCTGCAAAACAGGCATCGGCGCAATCAATGACCGCATTCCTGCCGAAATCACCGGCGAAAGCCTGACTATCGGATTCAGCAATAAATATCTTTTGGAGGCTCTCCGCTCCTGTCAGTGCGATAAGCTCAGATTCCAGATGAGCGGAAGCAACAAGGTTATCAAAATCACTCCGGTCGATGATGAAAGCTTTATCTATCTGATTATGCCGATTCAGCTCAAGAACTGATTTCTGTCAGGAGTGAAAATGCAACATTCCACAAGTGTGAAAAACTTTGTGGAAAACCTGATTTTCATCAGGAGTAAAAATGCAACATTCCGCAGGTGTCAAAAACTTTGCGGAAAACCTGATTTTCATCAGGAGTAAAAATGCAACATTCCGCAGGTGTCAAAAACTTTGCGGAAAACCTGATTTTCATCAGGAGTAAAAATGCAACATTCC
>JAFUWP010000440.1 GCA_017483405.1 Oscillospiraceae bacterium
GGTTCTGCAATGCGAAAATCCCGATTTTCTGCTTGATACTCTTATATCCGTGCAGGGAAAATCCGGTGTGATGTCCTATCGGCCGTCTGAATCTCATCATAACTGGCCGGCATCTTATCTGGTTCTGGAACGGGATTATTCCGTTCGTTTCGACAGAACTGTCAAGTATGACCTGATTTTCAGAATGCTCTTTGCCGGCATTTTCGGCGCGGAGGATTATGTTAAGAAACATTTCCCGAAAATGTTCCGTTTCCTGATTGATAACAACGATACAGAAAAAATCCGGAACATCCTCCAAATGCAGAAATTCATCTCGAAACGCAATATTGACAGATTCATCCGCTATGCTGATGAAAATTCCCATTCCGAATGCTGGGAAATCTTATCTAACTATAAAAAGGAAAAATTATCATGAACGATTTTAGACTCAAAAACGGTGTACTGGTACAGGACAGTATTTCCGGAATGGAAATCATCATTCCGGATGATGTAACTGTTCTTGGATATGGTGCATTCTACAACTGGACAAAACTGGTTTCTGCCAGACTGCCGGAAGGCTTAATCACTATCGGAGATTATGCCTTTTCCTGCTGTGAACGGCTGGAATTTATCAACATTCCGGAAACTGTAACAAGTATCGGCAGTCATGCATTTACACTCTGCGAAAAACTGAAAGAAATCAGCATTCCGGACGGTATGACAAGTATTGGAGAACAAGCATTTGCCATGTGTTTTTCTCTTGAAAAAATTGAAATTCCGGACAGCGTGATAGAACTCGGAGAGAATGCCTTTCTTGCCTGTACCAATCTGAATTATATCAGATATCATCATATAGGCTTTTCCTTGAATGAATCTTTCACATGGGAACAGGCTGTTGAAACTGCTGGTCAGCTTGAAAATCTTCTCCAAAATCCGAAACAGGAGGCTTTGCTCCTGTGGCTGAAAGAACATTTTGACAGTCTGCAATTGATAGATGCCGGAGATTTCGAGAAAATTCTGCAAACTGGTAAAATTTTTGATAAAAATAATATTGATGATTTTATCCGGCTGGCGAATGAGAAAAATTTATATGAAATTCAGCTTTTGCTGATGAACTATAAAGCTGAACATATCGGCTATGACGATATTCAGAATAAATTTCAATTATAGGGGGATTTTTATGAATCATGATTTTGAAATCAATGACGGGGAATTAATCAAATATCACGGCGGTGCGGGGAAAATTACCATTCCGGACGGCGTGGAAAGCATCGGCTATTCCGCATTTGAGCATTGTATGATGTCAGGCGTGACAATTCCGGAAGGTGTCACAAGTATCGGAAGATTTGCGTTTTTCTTATGCCGGAGACTGTATGCTGTCAGTCTTCCGGACGGTCTGAAAACTATCGCAGACAAGGCATTCTGTGACTGCGCTAACCTTGAAGAAATTACACTTCCGGACAGTCTCACCTGCATCAAGGAGGATGCATTCGAGGGTTGTACTGTACTGGAAGAAATTACTGTTTTCGGAGAAATGTTCTCCATGGAGGAAATCACGGATGCCTATAACTGGGAAGAAATCGCCGAAGATTACGGCATTGATGAAGACGAAATCTGTACTCTCAATGAAGCCGTTCATGATGTGGCTGTATCAGAACTGATTTCTCTGCTCATCAACGGAAAATCCCAAAATATGTACATGCCGGAATCTTTCCGGTATAAGCTTATCACCCGTGCGCTGAAACATAAACCAGAAAATCAGAATTTTCTGAATATGGTGAAAGAACATCTTCCTGAAATTTTTGAAAATCTGCTGGAAACCGAAATCATCCATTTTCTGATAGATAACAAGATTTTCACAAATCAGAATATTGATGCATGTATCCGCATTGCAAATGTTAACAATGCTTACGAAATTCAAGTGATACTGACAAATTACAAAACTGAACATATCGGCTATCAGGAAAATAATTTATATTTATAAAAAAGGAGTTTTTTATCATGGAACAGAATTTTATCAAACCGCCCGTAGAAGTCCGCTATGCTGACCAGCTCGCATTTCTCCAGAATGCCGACTCCCAGAACAGAAAACCCGAAAACTGGAAACTTTCTCCGAAATCCGTCAGGTTATTCATCCTCGGCGGTAAGGCCGTCAATCCCGATACCGGAGAAACAATGGACATCAACCGGAAATTCTACGGCAATGATGCTCTTGTGGAAAGATGCATCATCACCCTTGCTGGAAACAGAGGTCTTATGCTTGTCGGTGAACCTGGTACGGCCAAAACGATGCTCTCCGAACTGTTTTCCGCATCTATCTGCGGTAAAAGTACCAATACCGTTCAGGGTACGGCCGGTACTACCGAAGATATGATTAAATATAGCTGGAATTATGCGTTATTATTATCAAAAGGCCCTTGCCGTGAAGCCCTCGTGCCTGCACCCCTTCTCATCGGTATGGAAGAAGGCATCTTCGCCAGATTCGAGGAAATTACCCGTACTCCGGCCGAAATTCAGGATAGTTTGATTTCTGTCATGAGTGACCAGATTCTCAACATTCCCGAACTCGGCGATGATGGTCTGATTCTCGCAAAAGCCGGATTCAACATCATCGGAACGGCCAATACCCGCGATAAGGGGGTCAATGAAATGTCCGGCGCGTTAAAGAGAAGATTCAACTTCGAGACTGTCGCTCCCGTCCGTGATGTCAAGCTGGAAAAAGAAATGATCATCCGCGAAGCTGTCGATTTGGCTAAAAATGGCAGTATCGAGTGTGAAATCAATCAGGATGTGGCCGAACTCTTAGCCGTGACCTATCACGAACTCCGAGAGGGCATCACCGCCGAAGGCACGATGATTGATAAGCCTGCCGCTGTCATGAGCACTGCCGAAGCAGTATCGGTATATTATCAGACGCTCTGTCATGCGTGGTATTACGGTGACGGCAGAATCGAACTCCCCGTTCTGACTGAAAATCTGCTTGGCGCGGTCTGCAAGGAAAATCGGGATGACCTTGAAAAGCTCAAAGGCTACTTCCGGACGGCTGTCAAGGCGAAAAGCACTAAAATGGGCGGTATCTGGAAAGACTATTTTGAAACGGCTTCGTTCTTAAAATAAGGTGAA
>JAFUWP010000441.1 GCA_017483405.1 Oscillospiraceae bacterium
ATCCTCCGGCACGGAAGGAACTCGCCAAGCACGGCATTTCCTGCGATGGAAAATATGCCGTTCAGCTGAAAAAATCAGATTATGACAAGTATGATTTGTTTCTCGTTATGGATGAGAATAATTTATTCAATATCTGCCGGATTTTCCCGTCTGACCCGAAAAATAAAGTGCATAAACTTCTGGAATATGCCGGCCGTTCCGATGATGTCGCTGACCCGTGGTATACCGGTGATTTCACAGTAGCGTATCAGGATATTTATGACGGCTGTACCGGTCTGCTGAACCAAATTCAGAAAGGAAATCTCCCATGAGCAAACAGGTAAAACGTGGTTTTGTTCCTACGGATGAACGGGATTTCAATCCTGAAAATCTCGAAAAATTAAGAAACGCTTCGGAGGAAGTCTATTTTCTGATGAACAGAGGGTATCCCGTGAAATCCGTGACGACATTTGTCGGCAATCATTATCTATTATCCGAACGGCAGAGACTCGCTCTCGCCAGAACGGTTTCTTCAGAAGAACATATCCGCCTCCGGAAACAGAAAGAGCTTTCCGATGCCGATTTGTATGGCAGAACACTCTATATTGATGGATTCAATACTATCATCACACTGGAAATCGCCTTTTCAGATTCGATGCTGTTTGAATGCATGGACGGCACAATTCGGGATTTAGCCGGACTTCGTGGAACGTATCGGCTTGTTGATAAGACGGATTCCGCAATTCTGGCGATGCAGAAAGCTTTGACGGAATTAAAGATTCAGAAAGCAGTATTCTATCTCGATGCCCCTGTCTCGAATTCCGGCAGACTGAAAGAACGCATCGCCGGACTGATGCAGAATTCTCCGTTTGAGCTGGAAATTCTCATCGAAAATGCGGTGGATTATCTCCTGAAACAGAAAAGCCCTGTCGTGACGGCCGATGCTATCATTCTGGATGAATGCGAATCTTGGTATAACCTGACGAAAAAAATAATTCAGTCGCAGATTGGCAGTTATGCCTATCTGCAACTGCATGAAAAAACACCCTGAAAAGGGTGCTTTTCTATACTTTGATTCCGGCTTTATGGTCTTGAATTATCATCCGGATGGAGGAATACAGGCTCGGCTTGAGCTGTTCCAGTGTGCAGGGTTCTTGATACAGAATCGAAGAATAACACGCTCCGGAAACCAGTTCCACAATCAGAAACAGCATGATTTCCGGTTCTCTGAAATGATACGGCGAATCATTCAGCATTTGATGATAAATATCAGAAAAATTCACATCTCCGTCATTCACGGGAGCAGTCAGCGCATTTTTGAACACACCCCAGCTCAGATTTTTGGAAATAAATGTCATCAGTGCCTGATTTTCATTCAGCTGATTGATGATATTATCAATAATATAGATAATTTTATCTTCAAACGAGAATTCATGCAGTTTTTCTTCCCGATTCATCTCCTGTACAGCCGTCCGGAATAACTGACTCGATTTGTGACAGATTAATCTGTTCCGGATGTCGTACTTATCTTTAAAATATAAATAGAATGTCCCCTTTGCAACACCGGCCTGACAGACTATATCCGATATGGATGTCTTGCTGAATCCCTTTGTGGTAAAAAATTCAAAGGCAGTATTCAGGAGAGAATTTTCTTTGAGTTGTTTATTTGCTTCGAGCTTGCCCATAATGAAACCGCCTTTCTGAATTTTGTCATATCTTACAAAAAATATAATTTACTTTCTTTTATTATACTGCAAATCCGCCAGCTTGTCAAGTGTGAAAAACTGACCAAAAGTCATAAATTTGTACATACCCTTTTGTGCAGTCATACAAATTACTGACCGGCGGTCATATTTTTTTAAAAAAACTATTGACTAACGGTCATTTTTGGAATATAATATAGTTAACAGCCAAACAAATAAGAGAAAGGAAGGATGCTTTATGTTAAAGCTCGGTCAGCAGGTTGTCAAGCATAAAGTGCTGATTCTCATCATCGGACTGCTTTTAATGATTCCGTCAGCAATCGGCTATCTGAATACAAGAGTCAATTACGATTTGCTTTCCTACCTGCCGAAAGATATTGAAACCATGATTGGTCAGGATATTCTGAAAGATGAATTCGGCAAAGGCGGTTTCTCATTCGTCATCCTCGAAGGAATGCCCGATAAGGATGTCGAAAAGGTGAAGGAGAAACTCGAAGGCGTTGACCATGTCGCGCAGGTGCTCTGGTATGATTCTGTTGCAGATATTTCCGTTCCGAAGGAAATTCTGCCGGAAAAATATTATGATTTCTTCAATTCAGATGATTCTACCATGATGATTGTTTTCTTTGATGATACCACTTCCGCAGACGGTACGCTTGCGGCGATTGATACCATGAGAGAAATCACATCGGAACAGTGCTTCATCAGCGGTATGTCCGCCGTCACCACGGATATGAAACATCTTTCCGAAAGCGAAACTATCATGTATGCCGTTGTTGCAGTCATCCTGACATGCATCGTACTGGCACTGACAATGGATACATTCCTGATTCCGCTGTTCTTTATGCTGGGTATCGGACTGGCAATTGTCTGGAATCTGGGTACAAACTTCTTCTTCGGAGAGATTTCGTTCATGACACAGGCACTCGCACTGGTATTGCAGTTAGGTGTCACGATGGACTATTCCATCTTCTTATGGCACAGCTACAAGGAACAGCAGAAAACCTATCCCGATAAAGATGAAGCAATGGCTCATGCAATTTCTTTAACAGTCGGTTCAGTTGTCAGCAGTTCGTTCACAACAGTTGCCGGATTCTTATCCATGTGCTTTATGAGCTTTACCATCGGTCTGGATATGGGTGTTGTCATGGCGAAAGGCGTTATCTTTGGTGTTATCGCATGTGTTACGGTTCTCCCGTCCATGATTCTGATTTTCGATAAGGCTATCGAAAAGACATCTCACAGGGATTTCATTCCGGAATTCCATAAAACTTCCGGATTTATTATCAAGCATTTCGCATTGTTCCTGACACTCGGCATGGTGATTCTGTTCCCTGCCCTGTACGGCTACAAGAATTATGATGTTTATTACAATCTTGACAGCACAATGCCGGCCTACCTCCAGAGCATGACCGCAAATGCAAAGCTCTCCGAAGAATACGGCATGAACAGCACACACATGCTACTTGCAAGTTCCTCTCTGGATGCCAAAACCGTCAATAAGATGCTCAACGAAATGAAAGAAGTCGAAGGCGTTGAATTCACACTCGGATTCAATTCCATCGTAGGAACAGCAATTCCGGATGAAGTCAT
>JAFUWP010000442.1 GCA_017483405.1 Oscillospiraceae bacterium
CCTTCTTGATTTCTTCCTTTGTAGCGAGATACGGGCGGAGTGCATCCAGCAGTTCAGTCGGTTCTTCTTTCAGTGTGCCAATCTGAATCTGTGTGCCAGGGGCAATTGCTTCTGTATTCTGAATGCGGAACAGACTTTCCAGCGGAATCATGATATTCTGGCCGAACGGATTAATCACCGCACCAGCGATATTATTTTCCGGATTTCTTTTCAGGAATTCACACAAATCTCTGTAGGACAGAGCAGCAAGCTGATGATTATTGGATTCCTGCCACTTGCGGAGTTCAGCAATATCTGTAAACAGAGGGAAATATTTTTCGCCCTTATCGTTATTGAACAGAACAAAGCTGATTTTCGGCTGTTCCTTGAGTTCTACAGTGCCGTCAGCGTTGGCCTGTGCCTGCTGTTCACTCTGGATGTTTGCAGGTACGAGGAAACGTGCTGCCTTTACATGATTGACGAAAGTAACTTCTGTTTTCTGATTGCGCTCCTGTTTCATAGCGTCCATAGCCTGTACCAGAGCCGGATTTGTGATAGGCTGCTGGCTTTGTTTGATTTCTGCCAAAATGTTCACCTCATTAATAAATTTAAAAAATCAATTGGCTTTCGCAACTGTTATAGACATTATAACATAAAAATTTAATAAAGTCAACAGTATTTTTAGAAATATTTTTTCTGAAACGGAAAACCGGCGAAAAAATGAAAAATCAGGAGTACAGACAAAATGCTGTCTCCTGATAGATTTTCATCAGTCATGCTGAAATTACGCACGCTCCACCTTGCCGGAACGCAGACATCTGGAGCATACATAGATGTGACAGGGAGAACCCTTTACAATTGCCTTTACGCGCTGTACGTTCGGTTTCCAAGTTCTGTTAGATGCTCTGTGAGAATGAGATACCTTGTTGCCGAAAGTTACGCCCTTGCCGCAAACTGCACATTTTGCCATTGAAACACACCTCCCTTTCGTTCATGAAAACGTGTAAAAACACTTATGTGATATATTATAGCATAAAGTCAGAAAAAAAGCAAGTGTTTTTTCAAAATTTTTCAAAAAATATTTTTCAGGAAATTTTTCTGGAAAATAGTCTTGCAATATCAGGGGATTTGTAGTATAATAGAATAGTGTATTGATTCAGGAAAGGGATGATTTTTTGAGTTCAGATAAAATCATAGAAATATTGGTTCGTTTGATGATAGTTTTATTGATAAATCCGCTTCATGAATGTGCTCACGCATGGTCGGCGCACAAGCTCGGAGACGATACGGCGAAACAAGCCGGCAGAATGACGCTTTCTCCGCTGGCGCATGTTGACCCGTGGGGAGCATTGCTGTTATTGTTCTGCGGATTCGGCTGGGCGAAGCCCGTTCCGGTGAATCCGAATAATTTTCAGAATCCCAGAAAAGGCATGATGCTGACCGCGATTGCAGGGCCTTTGTCCAATCTGCTGGCGGCTCTGGCCGGTATGATAGCCCTACAGTGCTATTCCGGCGATATGGAGACGGTAAAATATATTTTATATTATTTTGTGATAATTAATATTAATCTCTGCGTATTCAATATGATTCCCGTGCCGCCGCTGGACGGCTCACGGGTGCTGACATATCTTCTGCCGCCAAATGCGGCTATCTGGCTGATGAAAAATCAGAGATATTTCTACGGCATTGTCATGCTCCTGATGGTAACGGGGCTTCTGAGTGTTCCGCTTTCTTATGTAGTCAGCTGGATTTATAAGCTCCTGTATTACATGACGAAATTTCTGGCGGTCATCACATGACGGAAATCAAATTCAAACTGGATGTCTTTGAAGGGCCTCTGGATTTGCTCCTGCATCTGATTTCTAAGCATCAGCTGAATATTCATGATATTGAAATCACAAAATTATTAGAACAGTATTTGTTATATATCGATACCGCAAGACAGCAGAATCTTGAACTCGCCGGCGAATTCCTCGAAATGGCCGCAAGACTTGTCTATATCAAGACGATTTCCCTTCTTCCGAAACCCGAAGAAGCCGAAAAAGCCAAACAGGAACTACAGGGCACTCTGATAGAATATGCCCTCGCACAGGCCGCGGCAAAACAGCTCCGTGAATTCTTCATCGCGGATGATATTGCCGTCCGCAAGCCCCTGAAACTCCCGAAAATTCAGCAGACCTATCAGCTCCGGCATTCTCCGGACAGGCTCGCCGAAATGTTCGCGCAAATCGGAAAAGAACGCATGAAAGGCCGTCTGCTGTCCGATAAAATTACCGATACCGTCACGCAGGCGAAAAGCGTTTCGGTGATTTCTAAAGTTGTCTTTATCCTCCGACAGCTTTACGGCGGAAATGCCGTTGCAGTCGATTCGCTCTATGACGGCGTGACTGACCGCTCTGCAAGAGTCGCTACATTTCTGGCCGTTCTGGAGCTGACCAGATTCGGCAGAATTCAGCTTAATGAAGATAATACACTCCTGACCATGCGTCAGAAAAAGGACGGTGAAGCATCGCAATGACAGAAGAAA
>JAFUWP010000443.1 GCA_017483405.1 Oscillospiraceae bacterium
ATCGTAATTCCGGATGATTTCGGCGATGCCGTCCGCGATGAGCTGACGGATTTCCGGATAGGCAGGATTCAGATAATATCTGCCGTCATGACTGACGAGATACGTGCCGTTTCTGGTATCATACCACTGACGGAGAAGATATGTTTCCTCCAGAGAGGCCATTTTCTGAACGCTCTGTGCTCGCAGAGGGTTAATCCATGCATGAATGCGCAGACCGAGCTGATGGCCTTCTTCGAGCATGATTCCGAGAGGGTCATAATCTCCGGTGAGGTAAGTTCCCTTCGGGAACAGTTCGGACTGATAATAGGCATCACCATAGGCTCTGACATGAACAAAGACAGTATTCAGACCTAAATCAGTGCAGTTCTGAAAGGCATTCCGGACGGATTCACGGAACTGGGTTTCGGATTTGTTTTCCATCCAGTTTTCATAAATCATGACAGGAATCCAGACGGCGCGGATTTCGGAATCTTCCGGAAGGTTCTGTACAGCATCTTCCAGATGCAGATGTGCTAATTCCTGAAGATAGTAATCTTGATTCTGTTCGGGAAGCTGACCGCATCCGCAGAAAGAATATAAAATAAATAATATTAATAATAAAAATTTAAAATACATGAAAACATCCCTCCTGTTTAAAACTAGTCTATGCAGAATGAAAATTTCTCATGCAGTGAATATTTAAAAAAAATTTGCAGAAAATGCAAAAAAAGACTTTCTTTTTTTTTTAATTTGTGCTATAATAATACTGTATGAGCAAAATACTGTGCAAGGCAGAAAGGGAGAGATGACATGGGAGATAAGAAAAAGAAAAAAAACAGCGGAATTGCACGTTTCTTTGACGTGATTTTTTCACTCGCTCTGCTGGCCGGTCTTGGCTATGGCGGTTATTATATCGCCACACATGGGACGGCTGTCGAGCAGAAAATCAATTATACAGATAACATCGCCGAAGAAACAACCGAAGAAACTTCCGAACCAGCCGTGATTTATGACAGCATCGAGATTTCCGGTCAGGAAATCCACAACGGTTCATTGATTCTTGTCAACGGTGATTATGCATTTCAGGGCAGTGAAGAAAACCTTGTCAGCCTCTATCAGGTCATGCTTGAAAAAGACTGTCACAGTTTCGGCGGTGCAAACAGCGCAGAAGTCAAAGTACAGCAGGAATATGCTGAAAAATTAATTGAACTGTTCGATGCCTTCTACAATGCCACTTATGATAATAATGTCATTGTACAAAGCGGCTATCGTTCCGCAGAACGTCAGCAGGAACTGTATGATGCCGATTTGGAAAAAAATAACAGCGATTATTCCGATACTGTTGCCAAAGCCGGCTACAGTGAACATCAGACAGGCTGGGGCATTGACCTGACTCTGTATCAGGCTGAATATGATGGTACAGGCATCTACAGCTGGATTAATGAACACTGCGCGGAATATGGTATCATTCTCCGCTATCCGGAAGACAAGACAGCTGTCACGAATATCCGGTTTGAGCCGTGGCACTATCGTTATGTCGGCAAGCCGCATTCCAGTTATATCGCCGCATCCGGCCTTTGTCTGGAAGAATATATCACTCTGCTTTATGGTTATCCCTACGAAGGCGAGCATCTTCTCATAACAGATGAACAGAACGAAGTCTATGAAGTTTATTATTATCCGGCGGATACTGCGGAAGATACTACCATGCTCCCCGTTCCGGCGGATAAGGAATACACCGTTTCCGGAAATAACATTGACGGCTTTATCGTGGCAGTGGATACCGGAGAAACGGCAGTTCTTACAGAAGAAACAGCCGAAACACCCGATGACGTACAGACAGACGAAATCGCAGAAGAAGTAACAGAATAAACGGATTCGTTAAAATATACAGATTTTGAATTTGTTTTGTGATGATAATAAACAAATTTCAGAAATGCCTTGCTATTTCTCAGATACTATGTTATAATAAGAATAACATCAAAAAATATGCAATCAGAAAGTTGGTGAATCCGTATGATTTGTCCGAATTGTCAGATGCAGCAGCCGCAGAATAATTTAGCATATTGTGTCCGGTGCAATTATCCTTTGCAGTCCAGACCGCAGGGATTTTTTGCGAAATCGAGTCAGACAGGCTATTCCAGAGCGGATGCCTATTCCGCCGCGAGACGGGGACAGCCTGTTCCGCAGCAGCAGTATACGCAAGTTCCTTATCCTGCGCAGCAGCAGGTGCAGCAGCAGAATACGGGCAATGTACAGATAATGTATGATGCAAACGGAAATCAGGTTTATGTTCAGATGATGTATGACCGTACAGGAAAGCCAGTCTATGTACAGATGATTCCGAAGATAATCGGTCGGGATGCAAATGGAAATCCTGTTTATACGATGATTCCTGCTGCGCAGTCTCAGCAGATGCTGCAATCTCAGCAGTTGCCCCAGTCTCAGCAGATGCCTCAATCCCAGCAGATGCCGCAGTCTCAGCAGTATCGCCAGCCGAATCAGCAGGCATCTCAGCCGCAGAAAGCACAAAATTCTTTTCTGGATACCGTTTCGGAAACTTCATCGAGAGAAAATGCCGATTTTATTCCTCGGAATAATGCAAAGCCGCCGCCCGTGCCGGTGATGCCGCGCCCAGGGGAACAGCCTCCGACTCCGGCGGTTTCGATACCTGACAGGCCTGCTATGCGTGCCTCTACTATCGCATCTTCCATGTATGCCGCATCCCAGCCCCAGCAGAATACAGCCGGAACAGGCTCATTCTTCGCCAGAATGCAGCAGCAGAAATTACAGCAGCAGCAGAATTCTATCTATGATGTTCCCGTCAATGCACAGGAACTTCTCCGAGAAGAAGCCAGAACTGCTTTCGTACCAGATACTTCGGCGGATGAAAATGCCGTTCTGAAACGTATCTTTGAAACCAAATCTAAAGAATATGAGATGAATACCGGTCGGGGGAATTCTACTTTCGCGGTGGATGTCGCCCCCGAAGAAGTGGAAAGCGTTTCCGAAAAGAATCTCTACAAGCCATCTGAAAAATCTGCTCCGAAATCTCAGCCGCAGAAATCTGCGCCAAAAGCACCCCCAAAACCCGAACCCAAGCCAGAGCCTAAGCCTGAACATAAAGAGACAAAAGTAGATGGGCTTAATAAATTATTCCGGAGCAAGAAACAAAAAGAAAAGCCAAAACATAAAACAATTATCGTTGACCCTGATGAAATCTTCGGCGACAGCAAAAAACATAAGGTCGAAATGCTCGGCGTTACCATTGACGGCGATGATAAAGCCGTTAACGATAAACTGAAAGAAATCAAAAACAGCGGAAAGAAATCTGTCCGTTCTATGATTGATGCGGATGTCAGCATAGAATCTATGGTGGATGACCCGCTTTCCGGAGATGCCGCCAGACGCGCCCTGACTGATAAAGTGGTACAGCAGGCTTATGATTCCGTAGAGTCTGCCGAAATCGCAAAGGCACTGGAACAGCTCAATCAGGGAATTTTCCCTAAGAGCACGAAATAATTATCTGATTCTGAAACAGTCCTGACTGTTCTGAATATAAAAAAATCAAAATTTTTAAATCAAATCAAGAAGGAGAATCTTACTTATGGCAAACGAAAACAAAGCGAAAGACTTAGCCTCTGCCGGTGTGGAAAAAGCAGGAGGCTTCCTGACGGAATTCAAGGAATTTGCACTCAAGGGCAATGTCATGGATATGGCAATCGGTGTTATCATCGGCGGCGCGTTTCAGGATATTGTTACCGCGCTGACAGAGAATTTCATCAATCCGATTATCGGATGCATCGGCGGTGCAGAAGTAGAAGGAAAAATTCATCTGATTGGTAATCAGTATATCAATTATGGTGCGTTCATCACTGCGGTGATTAACTTCCTGATTATGGCCTTTGTCCTGTTCCTCATGATGAAGGGCGTTAAATCCATTATGGAACTCGGCAAGAAGAAGGAAGCCGAAGAAGCCGCCGCACCTGCTGAACCCAGCAAAGAAGAAGTACTTCTGACTGAAATCCGTGACCTTCTCGCTGAACAGAATAAAAAATAAGACAGCTCAGGATATGATTGTAATTATCAGCCGTTTGGATGAATTTTCCATACGGCTGATATTTTTTAAGCTTTTTTTCAGGTTGTTCTGTTATAGTAAAATCGAATATTAAGAATCGGAACGGAATACATCACCAAAATTGTACAGGAGAATTGTAATTTTTTACAAAATTTACGAAAACGATTGATTTTTTTAGATAGAAATGCTAAAATAAAATTAACAGTTATCGTTTGGAAAGGGGAATTTTTTATGTGGAAATTTATGAAAAAATGTCTTGCAGTCTCCGCCTCGATGGGACTTCTGCTGACACAGGCATCTCTCCTGCCTGCTGGTGCGGCATCGAAGGAATCTTTCGATTTTTCCTATCTCGGTGCGGTCGGCGATTTTACTGAAGAACAAACGCAGAATATCGCCAAACAGATTTATGACGGACTTTCCGCCCATCAGTCCGCCATCACAGTAGGCGACAGCACGGATAATTATATTCACAGTTCTGAAAGCGATATGGAATCCGTTATGACGATTTACCGCGGTGTCATCAGCGGATGGGATGTCGGAATTCTGGCATCCAGACGAACAATCAGCTATCAAGTGCCCAGAAAAGGCAGTATGAAGATTGTACCCTCTTATCTGGAAACGGATAATTATAATGCTGTCTATCAGGATTTAATGAATCAGATTGATGAAATCGTCTCCGGCGTGAATGAAAACTGGTCGGATGCCGAAAAAGCTCTGTATCTGCATGAATATATGGCCGTGCATTTTGATTATGACCATGATGAATATACTGATTCTGCACTTATGGAATTACAGCATACCGCTTATGGAATGCTCAAAAACGGCAAGGCGGTTTGCGAAGGCTATGCATGGTTATATGATATTCTTCTGCATCGTGTCGGCGTGGATGCGATGCTTCTGGAAAGTATCGAAATCGGCCACGGCTGGAATCTTGTCAAGATTGATGATAAATGGTATCATGTAGATGTCACTTGGGATGATTCTTATGATACTCATCCAGGCATGGTCAAGCATGATTATTTCCTGAAAGATAACGATACTATGCTGAATTCTTATCATACCTCAACGGACTGGGTGCTGACATCAGGGCAGTCTGTCTATGATTTGAATGTTTCGGATGATTATAATAACGGTTTCTGGAATCATTGTAACTCTCTGATTCAGCAGTATCAGGGCAAATGGTTCGCGATTCACGGCGAGAAAAGCACGACAGCATGGTTTGATTTATGCGATTTCGATGCCGAAACGCATACTTATGAACTGACCCATCTGAACTCATTAGATGCAAAATGGGCAAGATGGTATGTATTCGATAACGAAAGCTATTACTATACAGATACTTATATCACGCCTGCGATTGTGAATGGCATTCTGTATTATACAACACCGTCCGCGATATTCTCCTTACAGAACGGACAGGTCACATGGTTGCTCGATTTGACCAGCGAACAGAAACAGCAGGGCTACATCTACGGCATGTATGCAGAGGGCAATCAGCTTCATTATTATGTTGCGACTTCTCCAAATGAAACATCTCAGGAATATGTGATAGAAGTTGAGGCTTCCGAACCCGAAACGACTACGGAAGAAACTACCACTACGACAACTACTACAGAAACGACCACCACGACAACAACAACTACTGAAACAACTACTACCACAACGACATCCACCACTCCGGAAACAACTCCTACAACAACGACATCCACCACTCCGGAAACAACTACTACGACAACGACATCCACAACTCCGGAAACAACTACGACAACGACAACATCCACGACTCCGGAAACAACTACGACAACGACAACATCCACAACTCCGGAGACAACTACCACAACAACGACATCCACCACTCCGGAAACGACTACGACAACGACTACCACCACTACAACATCCACTACTCCAGAGACAACCACGACAACAACAACATCCACGACTCCGGAAACAACTACTACAACAACTGAACCCGAAACAATCCCCGAAGAAACCGAACCGCCCATTCTCATCGGCGATATTGATGGTGATAACGAAATTTCCGTAAAGGACATCATCACGGTACAGAAATATCTGCTCGGTAAAAAACCGCTTTCAGCAGAAGAATATCTTCTCGCGGATTTGACCGATGACCAGATTGTGAATATCTTCGATTTTATCGCGATGAAACGAATCGTTCTGAATTCCTGAATCACAAAAAATAACAGTCCGGCAGATTTTCCTGCCGGACTGCTTGCTTTTTCTTTCAGAATATGATAAAATAATTATGCATTGCGTTTCTTGTGAATGCTGTCTTCACTGATTTTAATCAGATTCAGCAGTGAGGAAGAATATTCCGGATATGTCTGGGACAAAATAGCAGTAGTCAGATAAAGCACTTCAGCATCCTGTACGCAGTCATTTTCACCGATGCGGATGCCGCTGGATGCCGCTTTGATATTGGCTTCATTCATGCTGACGATGGCACTGGCATCATCATTGGCGACAACTTTCGGAACGGAAAATAATTTCTGGTCGTTATGCGGATTGGCATTATAAACAATGCGGAATAGTTTATAGACATTCAGCATCAGATAAGAAGAAATTTCTTTAATCAGGGTAATGCTGTTAGCTTTCTGCGCCAGAGAAAAAAGCAGGCTGATGGAGTTATTGACAATTTTCCGGTTGAAGGCGACAACTTCGGGGCTTGGCATACTGTTATTGCCGTCATCATCGGGAATATCTTCGATAGAGATGGTTTTGCCTTCTGGTTCGGGAGTTCTTCCGAGCAGATAGTCGCAGGAAACATTATAATAATCTGCAATTTTCACGAGAAAATCAAGACCGCATTCACGGATGCCCTTTTCGTAGTGGGAAAGCAATGCCTGAGAAATTCCTAAATCGGCGGCGGCTTGTTTCTGGCTGATATGTCTTTCTTTTCGCTGTAAAGCAATGATTCTGGGAAAATCGGAATTCATGTGGTTTGATAGCTCCTTTCTGAATAGTATGGTTACTTTATCACACTATTAATATTATAGTACAAATTATACTATTTGTAAAGTGGTTTGAACGTGGAAATTTTAGTATATTTTTTTAAAAAAATTGTGCAAAAAATCAAGGAAGACAAAAAATGTTGAAATTCGACTTGATTTTTGGTATAATTGATAATGATATTTATCTGTAAAAGGAGGAAATTTCATGAAAGGTTATCGTCTCAGTCTGTATCGTCACGGTCAGACAAAGGCAAATGAAGAAGGAATTTATATCGGGAGTACAGATTTTCCGCTTTCCGACAGGGGTGCTGTCGAACTGACCGGAAAAATGGATTTGTATGAATATCCCAGAGTCCAGAGAGTTTACAGCAGTCCGCTGTTAAGATGCACCGAAACGGCCGAAATTCTCTTTCCGGATGTGCCGATGTTTGTCGCCGAAGATTTGAGAGAACTCAATTTCGGCGATTTCGAGGGAAAACATGCAGTCGATTTGATTGGCCGTGAGGATTACAGAGAATGGCTCAAAGGCGGTTCGCCTGACCTGCGCCCTCCGAACGGCGAAAGCGTTGAGGAACTCTGTATCAGGAGCTATAGAGTATTATACAGAATCCTCATGGATATGATGGAGAATGATTTGTCTCACTGTGCGGCAATTACTCATGCAGGCGTTATCAGCAATATGCTGACATGTTTTGGATTGCCGAAGATTTCTCCGAAAGAACTGCACTGTGAATGCGGTGAGGGCTTTGAAATCATGTTCAATGCGCAGATGTGGCAGAATTCGCAGGCATTTGAGATTCTCGGTGTAACTCCCTATTCCAGAAATTAAGATTACATATTCTGGCATCAAGGGGGATATTTCATGAAATTGCAGGAACTCAGGACATTTGCAGGAGAATCGCTCAACGGCCGGCGGAAAACAGCTTGGTTTATGGCAGTCAGCTATCCGGCTGTATGGCTGATTATGAAGATGATACCAGATTTCATGGCCGGTGCGCTGATATTCCGGAAGGAGGCATTTCCGGCGGATATTTTTTTCAGTCGGGATGTGTTCTGGACAGCATTTATGATTCTCTGGAATCTTCTTCGTTTCTGCATTCTGACCCCGATGCTGTGCAGTATATGCGGATGGTTTTCATCACGGCTGGGATTCGGCCGGAACAAGCAGTTTTTCGGGAGCGGAAAGCTTTACTGGAAGTCGCTGTGGCTTTTCGGGAAAACGGAAGTTATCCGGTTTCTGATGCTGTTTCCGTTTATCCTGTTCTGCGGACTTGCAGGGGCGGCATTTGAAAAATCTGCTCTGTCCGAAGATGCCGGAATCTGGCTGTTTCTGACGATGCAATGTATTATCGCGGCGGTCTGGACGGGGATTTTCTATCTGCGGTTCTGCGTGAATCTGCTGGCAGTTCCGTTTCTGTTTCTGGAAAATCCGGAGATTCCGGCACTGAAATCCGTGATGCTGTCCGGCCGGATTCTGGAAGGCCGTCATCGGCATATCTTCCTGATTTTCTGCACGGGATTGTTTCTGCCGCGAACGGTCACGATGCTGATTTTGTATCTGCAAATCAGGATTCGGGAATTTTTTCAGGAACAGGAAAAATGCTTGACTTTTTCTTAAAAATATGCTATAATCAAAAAAATCCGTCTGATGCAGAGCGTTCAGATACTTCGACTCCTAATCGGCATGTCACCGGTTCGACTCCGGTCTGTGCTTCCGCGCAGTAGCTCAGTGGTAGAGCAGCATTATTCTGGTGCTGATATTCTCAGGCGGATAGTATGAAAATCAGATATCTGATGCAGTGTATCGGCTACTTCGTGGGCGCATATGAGTAATGTTTACAGGGTTCGACTCCCTGCGCCTTGTTCCGGTGCGGAGATTCTCAGATAATAATCATGCTAAAATCTGCCTGATGCAGGGTATGCAGTTACTTCATATAGTCCACGGCGGAGGCTGCCGGTTTCAGTCCGGTCTGTTTTATCACAGTAGTTCAATTCAGAACGCCGCCATTTGAATCATACTGCTGCTGATATTCTCAGGCAGATAGTTTTTTAAGATTTGTTTAATTTTCTCGGAAATGCTTGCATTTCTCTCCCGGAATATGCTATCATAAAGATAACATATTTTAGAAAAGGGGAACTGCAATGAAAACCAAAAAGAAAATTCTGCTTCCGGTACTTGGAGCATTTCTGCTGATGCTTTATTCTTTTTGCTATGGATTTGGCTATGTGCCGTATTTTCTGACGAATTCGCAGAAAGAGGAAATCATGCAGGGGTATCTTGATACACATTCTTGTGGTGAAAAATGGTTCTATACGGCGGATATTGTCAATGTTTCAAGGAAAATTACCTGTCCGGATGAAGTTCTGCTTTTCGTCTATCTGCATGAAGATACTTATCAGATAAAGGACGGAAAAATATGGAACGGAAGCGGCGGAGAAGATATTCTTTTGATTCATGCAAAACTCACAGACAGCAGCATGGAATATCTGGATTATAAAAGTCCGCGTGAAGACCAGCTAAGAAAAGTCAATAGGCAAATCGAAAAGTTCACAAAAAGTTCATAATTAGGAAGAAAGAAAAAAATAGACATGACAAAACCGACCGTCACTGAAAAGAAAAAAGCGACAGCCTGTAAAAAGAAAAATGAAAATTTTCAGGCAGCAGATTTTTGGTTTCTCAAATAGGCAGAGCAATGCTGTTCCGGAGTACGGAGTTCAAAAGGTCTGTTGTCCCTGAGAAT
>JAFUWP010000444.1 GCA_017483405.1 Oscillospiraceae bacterium
GCAATCGCGATGATAATCATCGCCGTGATTCAGATGCTCAAAAGAAAGAATTTCCTGAAAGATATTGCTTATATCGTTGTTTCCGCTGTGCTTGCGGCTTCGGTGCTTCCGGTGGTTACAGCGCACTACGAAAAGAAAAGCGGTACGGAATTAGGCGATTCTATCCCCTATATCTCATGGATTGCTATGGGCATGTGCGAGGGCGGCCGTGCTCCTGGATGGTACAGAGGCATGTATTCTGTTTCTAAGTTTGAAGAACTGGAAATGAATCAGGAGGCTATGAAAGCCTATTCTTCCAATCTGCTGAAAGAACGTCTGGAGTATTTCAAAGAAAATCCGCAGTATCGGAAAGATTTCTTCTATCGGAAGTTCGTTTCTCAGTGGAATGAAACGACTTATCAGAGTATCTGGAACAATACCGTCAGAAAACAGTATAAAGATAAAGGCAAAATCGCTCAATGGGTCTGCGTTGACCATGTGGATGCCGTCAAATCCTATATGGATTTCTATGCGCAGTTGATATTCTGGGGCTGTCTGACTGCGGTTATCGGCTGTCTGAAAAATAAGAAAAATTTCTTAGCTGTTTCGATGCCTTTGATAGTGCTCGGCGGTATCATGTATCATATACTTTCAGAGGCGAAATCACAGTATTCGATGTCTTATTTCATCATGATGGCAGGTATTTCGGCTTATGGTTTATGCATCATGTATGACATCTTCTCGAAAAAAATGCAGAGTTATCCGAGACTTGCCGGATTCTTCCCTGTTTATGAAGATAAGGGAGAAATTCCGGAAAAAACCAAACCTGCCCCGAAAACAGAAACTCCGGAAACCTAAATCATCCATGATTCAAATCAAGCATGAGTTTGTTTCAACAAGCAAAACAAGCTGATACTGTTACTGAAACTGATACTGATACTGATATATATTATACTGAATATATTTTATATTATTTTTTTGATTCATAGCAGTTATCAAATAAAAAATCATCCCCGAAGATATTTCGCTTCGGGGATTTGCTTTTATCTGCGTATTTTCTTTATCAGCCAATCGCTTCCGGATAAGTCGTTTCCTGAGATTCTGCTGATGTTTCTTCTTCTGGAAACAGTTCCGGAACGTCATTCTTGGCCTGTACCAGAAATTCATCAATTACCTGCTGGGCATCGCCGTTGAAAATGCTCGAATATAATGCATATCTGAGTGCCTGTTTCAGCGTTTCATCATAAGGCGTGATGCTTTCATTCAGCTTGATGTTTTCGGCGGCATCCTTCAGCACTGCAAACTGATTCTGTCCGCCAAGCAGAGGATTGGAATAATCTCCGGCAGAAATCTTTTCCATTACGCTCTTGTTATTGACAAAATCACCGGAGGCAAGTGCATATTTTTCCATAGATTCCGCATCGGATGTGAAATATCTGATAAACTGCGCGGCTTCGGTCTTGTTATCACATTTCGGCGATACGCAGAGCCATGAACCGCCCCAGAAATATTCCTGAGGGCCTATTACAATATTCCAGTTGCCGTCTGTACCGCAGTTTTCTTCGAGCTGTGTACCCGATGTCAGACACCATGTCGAGAAGAAATATCCGAGCGTTTTGTTTTCTTTGCCGAGCGTTTTCCATTCTGCACTCCACTGTTCGATAGTCGGGTCAATATAATTATTCGTCACGTAGGGTATCAGCATATTGGTGAAATTCAGAGCTGTTTCGGTATTGACTTTTCCATCGATAACCCACGGCGCATTGGATGCCGATGCATAACACTGCCACATGCCGTCAATGGTAGCTGTCATTGTGACTGCGCCATCGGTTGCGCTGTAGAGTTCAGCGGCAGTGGATTCAAACTTGTCCCAGTCGCTGATTTTGGCCTGCATTTCTTCGGGCGTTTCCACACCGAGATACTGTTTCGCCAGTGTGGTATTATAGCAGAATCCTCCAGGGGCGGCCTGCCAGCTTGCGCCTTTCAGGATGCCGTTGTTATCCGTGCCGATGTCTACAGTATAATCATAGGCATTCTGATAGTCGGCCTCTGTAATACCGAGTTCCGAAAGCGGTACGGAATAGCCTTCGTTATTGATATAATCCAGAATCCAGCCGGATTCCGCGATAAACAAGTCAACGCCTTCGCCGCTGTTGAGGAAGGATTTATACTTGACATTGGCATCTGCACCGCTGTCCGCACCGCAGTTGACATACTCTACAGCAATATCCGGATAGTCTTTGTTAAAGACTTCAATCATATTTTTCAGGTCGTTGTCATTCCACGAAGCAATTGTGAGTTTTTCGCCGCCGTCAGAAATTCCCTGCGGCTGAATTTTCTGTCTCATATATTCATCTAGAGTGCCGTCAAACAAACCTGAACCGAATGCAGCGGCATATTTCAGGATATATGCGGCATCGGTAGCATTGACAGTGCCGTTTCCGTCAATATCCCCGAACAGCGGGGCTGTTGATGCGGTTTCCTCGGCAGAGCCGGACATCACGGCCAGCGCGGATGTGCTCAGAGTCAATGCGAGAACGGCTGAGAGTATCTTCTTCACTTTCATGTAAAAACCTCCTTAAAACATAAATTTATCATTTCAAAAGTACAAATTCAATATTCTTATTATACCATGTTTTCACAACAAAGTCAATATATTTTTTAATATATTTTATTGAAAATTGTACAAAACTGTACATTTTTTCCTCTCCCTGCGCTATTAGTGAAAGGGGTTGTTACTGATGACCGCATTACAGAATTTCAAAATCCGCTGGCTTTCCCGTGCCCGCAGTACCGAACAGCAGATTTCTGCCATTCAGGCCGTACAGAAATATGATTTCCTCCTGATGGAAAAATTAAATCACTGTCAAAATCCTTCTGCCTGTTCTTTATCTGATTATCTCGAATCCCGACAGAAAGAAATCATCCTCAAGCTGACCGCCCTCGCACAAATCCGCGAAGAAATCCGCTGTAGCATCGAACAAGTGCAGAATCCTGAATTTCGTTGTCTTCTGCTCCGGAAATATCTGGCATACGAAACGAATGAACAGATTGCCGAAGCCATGCACTATGACATCCGCACGATTCAGAGAAAGCATAAAAAAGCACTGGACGAAATTTCCGTTCCGTCAGAAGTCAGCATATCAGAAACCACAATTTTTCGGAATATATCTTGTGAAAATTGACAAATCCAAATCAGGATTTAAAAAAACATTGACAAATCTATCAGAATGTGTTATACTTAAACTATAAAACATTCTGAAAAATGACCGGAAATAAAAGCTTATGCACTGCACGGAAACAGAAGGCTTTTCTGTCAGTGTTCTGGTTCTGGCTGCTGTAACATGCATGTTGCGCGTAAAGAAATAAGGTAAATCTAAAAAATGCCGTTGCACAGCTTTTGTTCAGTTTTGCAAAGTATTTGTAAAATGCCCAAAGCTGTGCAATTTATTTTTAAAATCATTCACACAGAAAACAGGAGGCATTGCATGGCAAAATCCAAGAAGAAAAAGAAAAAGCAAACCCGTGAACTCGTGATATTAATCATTCTGATTTTCATCAGCGCAGGACTCATTACCGCAATGTTCACACTGTACGCCCAGCGGAAAAAACAGGCAGGACAATCCGCAGATGTCACCATTCCCAGACGACCCAAAGAATCTGAACCGGCCGCCGCCGAAAACATCGAAATTCCGCCCGAAACGATGCCGGAAGTCATCGCCGAAACCGAAGCTCCCCCAGATGAAAATCTCCTCCTTGCCGAACAGGTCATGCAGGAAATGTCTCTGGAAGAAAAAATCTATCAGATGTTCATCGTCACACCGGAAGCTCTTGTGGATAATGCCGTCACTGCTGTTATCCAGACCGGCAATATGACAAAACAGGCTCTGGAAGACAAGCCGGTCGGCGGTATCATCTATTTTTCCAAGAATCTCGAAAATGAAACGCAGACTTCCAACATGATTTTCGATGCCCAGACATGCACCCAGAATGCCAATCACAATATCGGCCTCTGGATTGCTGTCGATGAAGAAGGCGGTACTGTCGCCCGTGTTGCCGACAGCCTCGGCACAACTGCATACGAAGATATGGCCGCTTACGGCGAACGCAACGATAAAGAAGAAGTCTTCATGATGGGTTCGGATATTGCCGAAGATATTTCCAAACTCGGCTTTAATCTGGATTTTGCTCCCGTTGCTGATGTCTACATCAACCCCAACAACGAACTTCAGGACAGAATTTTCAGTGATGACCCCGTTATCGTCTCGGATATGGTCACAGCTATGGTGCAGGGTCTTCAGGATTCCGGCAAGGTCTGCGCAACACTGAAACATTTCCCTGGTCTGGGCGCAGAAGACGGCAATACCCATGAGGATACCTCTGCTTATATCGAACGCACATACGAAGAACTGGATACTGTCGACTTCGTTCCTTTCCGAGGCGGTATCGAAGCCGGTGCTGATTTTGTCATGGTTGGTCATCAGACTATGAGCTGTGCCGAAGATGATATGCCTTCTGATTTATCAAAAACCGTCATCACCGACTGGCTGAGGGGAAATCTGCAATTCAACGGCATTGTCATCACTGACGCACATAATATGAACACAATCACTGAAACTTACTCATCCGGAGAAGCCGCACTTCTCGCTTTTCAGGCCGGTGCTGACATCGTGCTGATGCCCGATGACCTGAATGACGCGTTCCAGACTGTCTGCGATGCAGTCGAAAACGGCGAACTCTCCGAAGAACGCATCAACGAAAGCGTCAGAAGAATTCTGACCGCCAAAGCCAAGCATCATCTGCTGTAATTTATCAGCAATATATCAAGAGATTAAAGTGAGGAATTAATTATGGAACTGACACAGGACCAAGTCAACCGCATTCATTCTATGGCCGCCCAGTGCCTCAACATCATGGAAAAACAGGACAGAAAAGGACAGTACAATGTTCTGGTAAAGCTTTATACTGACCAGTTCAAGGAAAGCAATAAATCCAGAGAGTACTACGGCGAACTCCAGACATGGAAAAACCTGACAGGTACTTATGAAAAACATGTCAAGCAGTGCGAAATCAAAATGGCCGAACTCCAGAAAGGCCTTAACGCTACTGCAACGGAACTTCAAAACGAAAAAGGCAAAACTTACCGCTGGTATCAGGCCTATAACGAACAGAAAGCCAGCATGGAAAAAGACGGCGAAGAACAAAATAAGCTCAAAGAAGACATGAAACGTCTCGAAGCCGAAAAAATCCGTATGCAGGAACAGCTCGACACGCTCCAGAACGGCGCGGATGATGAAAAATTACAGAAGCTTATCTCCCAGCAGCAGGAACAGTCCGCTGAAAATGATAAGCTCCGCGAAGAAAATCAGGATTTGCAGGAAGAAATCGAGGAGCTCAAATCCCAGCTCGAAAATGCAAAGAATAGTCCTGACAAAGCCGGCGAAAAGCTCTCTGTCGAAGTCGATGACCTCAATGCCGAAAATCATCAGCTGAAAATCCAGCTCGATGAACTCCAGCAGAAACAGCCCGAACAGGCTAAGGCTAACAAGATTCTGCATGAAAAGAACGAGAAACTTCTCAAAGAAGTCGATAACCTCCGCAATGAACGCCAGCTCCTGAAAGAACAGCTCGAAATGCTCGAAAATCAGAGCGTGACCAAGCGCGAACGTCCTGCCCGTGATGATGATGACGAAATGGACGAGGAAATGGAAGAACTTATCGAAGAAAAAGAAGAACTCGAAGACAAAGTGGACGAACTCCGCAACGTCAACAAACAGCTCAAAGAACAGCTCACCCAGATGGAAGAAAAAAGCAAGGAAGCTGTTCTGCTCCAGAAAAAATGCAGCGAACTCGCCAATAAAAACAAATGGTTACAGAAACAGAACGAAGACCTCGAAAAAGCCGCCGGCGCAGAAAAGAAAACAGATGCCCCGACTATTCAGGAACAGTTTGAAAAAATGGGTATCGACTATGACGAAATGCAGCACGAACTCGACTCCCTCAGAATCGAAAAACAACAGCTCATTCAGCAGAAAGCTATGGTCGAAGCCCAGTCCAATATGGATATGGAAGAACTCCGCAAGGAAATTGAATCCCTCAAAGAACAGCTCGCTAAGGGCGGTGTAGCCGTTTCCGCTCCTGCCCAGCCCGCAGAAGTGCCCGAAGTGCCCGATGCACCGGATGCACCTTCCCTGAAAGTCCCCGTTTCTGCACCCGTTGTTCCTAAGCCTGTCGAAGCCCCTGCTCCGAAAGCTCCTGAAAAACCTCAGAATGATGAAGCCTATAAGCTTTCCACTTCCAGCCTCGAAGTCGATAAGTACGAAGATGCCAAATTCCTGAACGTCATGCTGCTCGGTACGAAACTCCATCTCTCCGAAATGCCTGCCAAAGGTGCGCCGATTGTTGTCATCGATAACAAAGCTTACCCGAATCCGCATTTCTACAAGGGTTTCACTTCCGCGCAGGAAACTACCAGCAGCGTTCGTCCGCTGAATAACCTCTTTGAAATAGAAGGCCTTCAGGAAGACTGGCAAATCAAATACAGCCTCAAGTCCGTTGAACCTGCTGAAATGAAAACAGACGATTCCGGCATTCAGCTTGAAAAGAAAGGCAAAATCATTCTTTTGCCCGATATAAAATAATTCCAGTCAGGAAAAGAGGAAACAATTTTGGAAATTTTTTTAATTATTGTTGTCGCTCTGCTGATGATTGTGATTGTTGTCCTTCTGCTGAGTATTCAGGCAAATCAAAAATATACCCAGTCCGTGAAACAGCGTGACCACGAAAAACAGAAAAAAATCACCGCACTGGAAAACCGCAACAAGGAACTCAGCTCGAAACTGAAAAGCCGCTCCGGCTTCAATCCCGATGTTTCGACCGAAGGCAATTCAGCAGAGTTTGAAGAACTGAAAGAAAAATACCAGTCTCTCCAGACAAAATATGAAAAAGTCAGCGAAGAACTGGAAAATCAACAGAAAGCTGTTCTCGAAGCAAAACAGGAAGCTGAAAAAGCTATTGCCGAAATCAAGGCCGAACCTCCCATTCCTTCCGCAGAAGAAAAATCCCTTCGCGAACAGATTGAACGCCTAGAACACAGCCGCGAAAAACTTCGTCTCGAAAAAAAAGAACTTCAGGAAAATCTCACCAAAACAGAGAAAAAATGCGAAGAACTCGAATACGGCCTCAGCCGCAGTGACGAAATTCAGGCATCCGAAACCGAGGAAAATGAAGAACTCCGCTCC
>JAFUWP010000445.1 GCA_017483405.1 Oscillospiraceae bacterium
CACATCGGAAGTATAATTTCTGGAAATCCATGTCTGAATCCTTCCGCCGGACATGCCGAAGATGCTGTCAGTATTCCGGCCGAATGCCTCCTGATTGGTGAAATTGCCCCATCGGCCGATGCCCTGTCCCAGAAGAAAGCCCGTTCCGCATATATCGAGCATCGGAAGAAGCTTGACTTTCCGGAATTTGCAGACGATTCCGCCGACCAGAAACGCGCCGATGACACCGCCGTAAATGGCGAGGCCTCCGCCTCTGGTATTGAAAATTTCCTTCCAGTTGCCGGCGTATTCGCTCCAGTTGAAGGCGACATAATACGTTCTTGCGCCGATGATTCCGCCGATGATTCCGCCGATGATAGCATCAATTGCCCTGTCAGGGTCGATGCCGACTCCGCGCATATTCCGCAAACCGAATATCAGTGCCAGCACCAGCCCGAATGTGATGATAATCCCATACCATTGAATGTCAAGTCCGAAAATCGTAAATGCTGTCGAATCAATATGAAAATCAAAGCCCAGTTTCGGAAAGACAATTTCATCATAATCCAGATTATCATAACCAAGTTCCGAAACGCTTGTCATAAAATTTCATCTCCCTGTGCATGAACGACTGACAGCACTGTATTTTCGGTATCAATCTCATCACGGAGAAACTGAAGTGCTTCTTCGTAGGTGATTTCCGAAAGAACCGAAACCGGTGTGAACGGCCGGATTCCGCACATATAGCAGTCGAGCATCATGGAGGCATTGGATTCGACACTGTTCATGGAGCGAATCATATTGCCGTACTTTGCTTTTCTGAGGCGTTCAAAGGCCTGTTTGTCGAAGCCGTTGTCTTTTGCGTTCCGGATGACTTCAAACACACGTTTGCGGACTTCTCTGGGGTTTCTGGATTCTCCGCCGATGCCTACTGAAAAATAGCCGTTTCCGGTGAAAGGCGCATCGACACCGAATCCGAAATTAATCAGATTTTCTTCCAGCATCTGCTGATAAATTTCCGTACTGGAATTAAACAGCGTATCCATTGTCAGTTCTGCAAGCATTTCGGCGCGGAGCAGAGTTTCTCCGGATTTCGGCCGGAGCTTGAAATCAAGACTGAACAGCGGAACGCCGACCGGTGCAGTATCAATGACTTCATGCTGATAAACTTCGTAAGGCTCATCCGGATAGACTTCCTCAAGCTTATGGTCTTCGCTGGGGAGGAGCAATCTGTCGCAGATTTCGAGAATTTCCTCTGCCTTGACATTTCCGGCGATGCTGAGTGTCATGTTATGCAGATTATAGAACGTATGATAGCACCGGTAAAGCAAATCAGCATCAATCTCCTGAATACTCTCGACCGTACCGGCAATGCCGATTCTGACCGGATGTTTCTGATACATACATTTAAGTGAATTGAAGAATAATTTCCATCCAGGTTCATCTTCGTTCATGCGGATTTCCTGCGCGATGATGCCTTGTTCTTTATCAACAGTTTCCTGTGTGAAATACGGATGCTGAACGAAATTCAGCAGAATTTCCAGTGACGGATTGAAATTCTCCGAACACATGAATAAATAAGCCGTTCTGTCGAAAGAAGTATAAGCATTGGCAATCGCGCCGGTTTTGGCATACTGTTCAAATGCGCCGGTATCTTCATTTTCAAAAAGCTTATGCTCCAAGAAATGCGCGATGCCTTCGGGAACTTGTGCATAATCGGCTTCGCCGTCAAGCCGGAACATGGTATTCACTGAACCGTATTTCGTGCCGAACAGCGCATAAGAGCTGTGATAATCGGGCATTTCCATGATATAAATATCAAGGCCGGTTTCATGCTTCACATGCAGACAGCTCTGCTCTCCCTTAGGAGAAGTGATAACTTCCTGATTTCTCTGTTTCATGCTTCTTCTCCTTTCTGCGTCAGCATATAGACGCTGTCGAGCCGGAAGGCCTTTGCGGTGCGGATAATATCTTCTTTTGTCAGATTCTGATACAACCGGATGCGTTCTTCCACATCGGCATGGTCTTCACGGAGAAAGCGTTCAAACGCTTCGGAAGAACAGGAAGAAGGTGTATCGCCTGTCAGCCGGAGCGCATTGATTAAATAACGCTGGGCATTTTCGAGAAGACTGTCTTCAAACTCGCCCCGACACATCGAATCGAGCTGTTCAAGAACAGCATCACGGGTTTTTTCGAGATTTTCCTGAGAGACTCCGCTTGTGACCATCATGGTATTTTTGCCGTAGACAATCACGCTGGAACAGTAATAGCAAAGGCTCATCTTTTCCCTGACATTCGAGAACAGCAGAGAAAACGGCGCACCGCCGAACATCAGACTGCACATTCTGAGAGCTTCCTGAGAAATATCCTCTTGCGTCTTAAAGGCCATCACCAGCTGACTCTGGCCGACATTCATGGATTCTGTCACGACAGCCGGTTCGGCCTTGCACGGACTGGGCGACTGTACGCAGATTTCGGGAACATCGCGGTCAGCGAAGACATTCCGGAACATTTCGGGCAGTTCGGGGGCTTCTTCCGAGCCGACATAATAAATCAGAATCTGTGCTTTCTGCAAAATTTCCTGATATGCCTGATATACAAATTCCGGTGTCAGTGCGAGCACATCCTCTTCCGTACCGTAGAGGGAAACAGAATTCGGCTCATCTTTGAAGATAGTCTTTCTGGCCTGTTTTGTGGCATAAGAACGCTTGTTATTGATTTCGTTCTGAATCACATCCAGTAATTCCTGCTGTTCGGTTCTGAAAGCCGATTCTGCAAAAGCAGTTCCGTTTTCAGTATTCGGATGCAGAATGCATTCCAGCAGTAAGGAGGCGGCTTGTTTCCGGAGGTCTTCGCCTTCGAGTGCGTAATCATCCCCGATGGTATTGACCATCAGGCGCATCTGCCATGTATCGGCAATGAGGGAAACGCTGTTATCGAGATACGCGCCGTAAAGTTCCTGCAATCTTTCGGACATCTGGGCGATGGTCGGATATTTCGCGCAGGAATTCAGCAGAAGATTGGGCACGAGTGACCATGCCGGAAATTTTTCCGGCTGACAGGGCATTAAAAATACAACAGAAATATTAGTCGTCTTGAATTTCGGCTCAACGATAGAAATCAGTTCTACCCCTCGGCCGACAGACTGAGAAAATTCTTTCATCAGAGTCCACCTTTCCAAAAGTAAATTATATTTTTTATTCTATCATATTTCAGAACAAAATGCAAGGAAATTTTTTATTTTGCAAAAGAAATTTGAAAAAATACTTGCAATTTCTGAAAATCTGTGCTATCATAAACATGCAGATGCAAACAGCGCACTGTTCGCCTGTGAAATAAAATCCAGCTGGAAAGGTTTTTAACATTATGAAATTTTCAAAAATGCACGGAATCGGCAACGATTATGTTTATGTCAACTGCTTTCGGGAACAAGTAGAGAATCCGGAAGAAGTTTCGATTCAGGTCAGCGACCGCCGGAAGGGTATCGGCTCGGACGGTTTGATTCTGATTCTGCCGTCAGATGTGGCTGACTGCCGGATGAGAATCTTCAATGCAGACGGTTCAGAAGCCATGATGTGCGGAAACGGCATCCGCTGTGTCGCCAAATATGCTTATGATAACGGCATTGTCAGCAAACCGGAATTATCTGTAGAAACGAATTCCGGTATCAAGTATATTCAGTTGCAGATACAGGACGGCAAGGCCGTGAGCGCGACTGTCGATATGGGAAAAGCCATTCTGAAACCTTCCGAAATTCCCATGAATGCCGAAGGAGAAACCTTCATCGCCCAGCCGATGCAGGTGAACGGAAAAACTTATATCGCGACAGGCGTTTCAATGGGAAATCCGCATTGTGTTGTTTTTCTGGAACAGGATGTGGATACTCTGGAACTGGAAAAAATCGGCTCATTCTTTGAGAATCATGAATTATTTCCGGCGCGTGTCAATACGGAGTTTGTGAATATCATCGACAAGCATACACTCAAAATGCGCGTATGGGAACGCGGAAGCGGTGAAACAATGGCCTGCGGAACAGGTGCTTGTGCTGTCGCGGTGGCATCCGTCCTGAACGGCTATTGTCAGCATGATGAAACCATCACGGTGAAACTGGCCGGCGGTGATTTGCAGATTGTCTATCAGACAGACGGCACTGTCATGATGACAGGTTCTGCCACACATGTTTTTGACGGTGAAATTCTTCTGTAAAACATAACAGAAAAAACAGCTCATTCCGAGCTGTTTTTTTTATCTGATTTTTCTTTTCCGCCGTCAATCAGAAAGCCGGACAGAATCAGCACAACTGCCCCTGACGCAAAAAAGATAATTCCCTGCTTCGTCCGCAGATAGCGTACAAAATTCCCGACTTCCGGAATCCAGAAAATCGTTTTGCCGACATAGTTGTCTTTTGTCACAAGGGCGGCATCTTCCATGCGATTGGCATCGCCTTTGGTTATCATGCCGTCTTCCACAATCCTGATGACGCGATGTGTGACTGTCGCCGTGCCTCCCAGCCTAAAAGCGATAATATCTCCGATATGAATATTCTCATAAGAAATGTGCTGATTCACAAAGCACACGCTCCCCACCGGAATGGTCGGTGTCATAGAGCCGGTCTGCACTACATAAGGCCGAACCTGACAGATATAAAATACAGACAGTATCCCTCCGATTGCTATCAGAACAGATACAATCAGAAAATAGATTCTGCTGAAAATTCGTCTCAACATCATGTTGCCTTCTTCCTGATGAAATATTGCACTTATTATAGCATAAAGCATACAAATCTGTCAAGAGTATTTTTAAAAGCAGGGGAGTTTTTTGTTCAGAATGTATAAATATGTGCATCTGCATCATGCTGAATACTGCCATTTTCTTTCAGATGATACAATGCTTTCTGTACCTGACTTTTCCAGTGTGGATATTTTGTTTTTCTTGTGTCCGTATAAGGTGCATAGTCTTCCAGTGTCAATGGTGTTTCTGCATAATTCAGTGTACATGCAACCAGTGCATGAATACAACTTGGTTGCCTGAGCCTTCTCTTATTCATCTTTTTATCATAATCCCCTGTTTCTGCGATGCGGAAACGGGGGATATTTTTTGTGCTACAATAAATTAAAAAAATTTCAAAAACCCTCTTGACATATTCCGTAATATTATGCTATAATAGTTTGGTTGGCCTTGAGGCTCTTTTTTTATGCCTGCCAGTATCACAGAATCAAAAAGGAAGAATTAAAATGAGAAATATATATCCGAGTGATATTACACGAGAACAGTTTGAAGAAATCCGCGCCGAGCTGGAAGCCGCGAAAAAACCGAAAACACCCCGAAAATATGACCTCTATGATATGTTCTGCGCGATACTCTACCTGATGAAAGAACGCTGTACATGGAAAGCCCTGCCGAAAGACTATCCGGCATGGCAGAACGTCCGGCATTATTATGATATATGGCTTGTTCCCGATGAAAATGGCATGGGACTGCTTGAAAAATCGCTCCGTCAGCTTGCGGCATCGGAACAGGCGAGAACGCATCGCACACCGCCGAGCGAATGGCTGGATTATACCGAAATTGTGGATTATATCACCCATCACGATACGGAAGAAACCGAATAAAAAAAGTCTGCCGGATGGCAGACTTTTTCTATACAGAAAAATAAAAAAGAGCGATATACTCGCTCTTTTTTCTGGAGGCGCCAC